>JAFOTA010000156.1 GCA_017421145.1 Treponema sp. | reverse complement strand
TTCGGTCGAGGAATTCATTGCAAAACTCCCCGAGCTTGACGACTACTTTGACAAAAAGATGGCCGCACTTAAAAAGGAAAACAAGGTTCTCCGCATGGGCGCCAGCATAAAGGACGGAAAGGTGAGCGTGGGAATGCTTGAGGTGGGACCGGACGATCCTCTCTACGGTGTTCGCGGCGGTGAAAATGCGTTTGTGTTTACTACGGCACGCTACACTCCGATTCCTCTGACAGTCCGCGGTTATGGTGCCGGAGCCGGTGTTACTGCCGCAGGTGTTTTCGGTGACATACTCAGAACCGTCAGCTGGAACATGTCCAGTTTCTAGGGGAAAAAATGGTCATCGTCTTAAAGCAGGACATTTCCCAGGACGAAAAGCAGAATCTCAAGGATTTTTTGACCGAAAGACATTTCAGGCTCAATGAAATAACGGGCGAAGAAGAAACGATAATCGCCGCAGTCGGTAAGTCGTTCATTTCTCCGTCTGAGCTTGAATCGATTCCGGGAATAAAATGCGTGATTCCGATCAGCAAGCCCTATAAAATGACTAGCCGTGAATTCAAAAAAGAAAACACCATCGTTGAAATACCGGACGGACGCGGAAAAATAATCCGTGCCGGTGGTCAGCGTGTGGTGGTGATTGCCGATCTGGGCGTTTTTGAAGACAGGACTCATTTTATTGAGACTGCCGGTGCCGTTGCGTCTTCGGGAGCATCCCTTTTTTATGCGGATGTATATGAAAACTGCATTTCCATTGATGACGAAAAAATAGAAGAAAATCTTTTGCTCCTGAAAAAAGCCGGTGAAAAATTCGGTATACCGGTCATTTCGAGAATACGGAGCGAATCACACATAGCGCTTGTAAAAAAATATGCTGATGTGATTTCCGTTGACCCGGACAAAATGCGCGACTATGATTTTTTGAAAAAAATAGCTTCGTGTTCCAAACCCGTGATTTTGAAAAGGAATCCTGTTTCTTCGCTTGAAGATTTCCTCATGTCGGCTGAGCAGCTTTTGCTTTCCGGTTGCGAGAACGTGATTCTTTGTGAATGCGGCGTGCAGACTTTTGAGCAGTCGCAGAAAGACGTGCTTGATTTGTCATCCGTTCCTGTGCTCAAAAAAATGACGCATCTTCCGGTCATCGTGGATCCATGCCATGTGCGCGGACAAAAAGACAATGTGCAGCCGTTGAGCATGGCATCTGTTTCTGCCGGTGCCGACGGTCTTGTGATTGAAGTCCATGCAGATTGCGGAAATAAAAATGCGGCGGGAAATTTTTTGTTCTTCTTCCAGTTCGACAAGCTGATGCATGACATAAAGGCAATGGCTCCGGTTCTTGGAAAAGCCGTGTCATGCGTTTCAACGTCCGAACGCGAGAAAGTCGTATGTGCGTACAGCGGAAAGAGGGGTGCGTATGCTGAGCAGGCAATAACAAGGTTCTTTGATTCTGCCGACGTTACTCCCGTTTCCGTTAATTCATTTTCCGAAATCTTCCAGTCGGTTCTTGACGGAAAATCTGATTACGGAATGGTTCCGATTGAAAATTCACTTGCAGGCTCGGTTTACCAGAACTATGACAATTTCTGCCGCTTCGAGGATGTGACTATAGTCGGTGCCGTTACGCTCAATATCCGTCATGCATTGCTCGGTGTGAAAGGTGCGGTGATCGATGATATACGGACGGTGTACAGCCATCCACAGGGATTCGGTCAGTGCAAGAAATTCCTTGACAATTACAAGGAATGGGTTCATATAGATTCAGTTTCAACAGCCACTGCCGCTCAGTTCGTTGCTGAAAAAAAAGACAAGTCGCTGGCCGCCATTGCAAGCGTCGTAAATGCGGAGCTTTATGGCATGGACATAATCCAGGAAGACATAGAGGATGATCCGAACAATTTCACGCGTTTTCTTGTGATTCAGTCGGTGAACCAGAAAAAGGGACTCGTTGACAATGTAAAGCCGAATATGGCGAGTTTCATATTCAAGACTAAAAATGAGCCGGGAATGCTGTATAAAAGCCTGGGTGTGTTTGCAAAATTCAACGTGAACCTCACAAGGCTTGAATCCCGACCGATGGAAGGCCGTGCATGGAACTACTGGTTTTATGCAGATGCGGAGCTTTCCCGGATTGTGCTTTCGGAGGGCGAGAGTACGGCAGATTATGTCAAGCGCATGACGGAAGATTTGAAGGATACGGTTGAGGACATAAGGCTTTTGGGCGTGTATTCGGAAAACAGACCGTAGATTTCCGATGCTCCCTTTTAGTTTTTTGAAAAAAATGATAGAGTTGAACAGCTGCTGTTTCAGCATTCCTTGAATAACAGTTATATAGGAGATTTTGATTATGGAAAAATACGTTCTTTCCGTTCTTGTTGAAAACCATGCCGGAGTTTTGAGCCGTGTGTCAGGGCTTTTCAGCCGCCGCGGATACAACATCGATTCTTTGACGGTATGCGAAACGGCAGATTCAAACCGCTCACGCATGACCATTGTCGTAAGGGGCGATGAATACATCCTTGAGCAGATTGAAAAGCAGCTTTCAAAGCTCGTCGAAGTGATTTCAATCGAGCACTGCATGCCTTCAGAAACGACACAGCGCGAAATGGCTCTCATCAAGGTAAAGGCGAACGGAGAAAAACGTGCCGTCATAATCGAGACATGCAATATTTTCCGTGCGCACATTGTTGACGTTGCCGAAAACTCCCTGATTGTAGAGGCAACCGGAAGCGAAGACAAGATTTCTTCACTTATCCGCCTGCTTGAGCCTTATGGAATCCTTGAGCTTTTGAAGTCCGGCCTCACTGCAATGGACCGCGGTGAAAAGGTGATGAAATAGCCTCCCGTTATTCTGACGCCTTGTGCCATTTTTCATCGAAGAGTTTCCAGCTGTTGTTTTCGATCAGAGCCGTGCCGGTTTTATAGCATGGTACGCTCGTCGGAAACGTCATGCCGCAGTTTGTCAAAAGGCTGCCTGCATCCGGGGAATTTGAGCTGCATCCGCTTTTTCTGATTCTGGCAAATATGATTTTGAAATCTGCATCCTGGCTTTCTGATTGAGCGGAGCCTATGTCAACTGGAAAATAAAAATCAGTTCCGTCAAAAACAGGCCGGCAGATGGAAACCCTGGACATATCATCCGGCAGATTTTCTGAAACCACCCAGAACGGAAAAACCGGAAATGCCTTGAATTCCGGGGAATTGTCTTTGTTGAAATCCATTATGATTTTTTTTGAGCATCGGGAAATCTTCAGTAGAACGTCCCGGTGCGGAATAAGAGCTTTTGTCTGCATTTTTCTAATGTAGCGCAAAATCAATAAAAAGTGTAGGTCAACTCATGGCAGGAGTTTTTGTTTTTCATGCTGGATGCTAGGGTAAAAAAAATCGCATTCAAATTGTTCAGCGTCATAAGCTGGGTTTTGATTTCGGCTTTGATTGCGGTTTCATTCAGCGGAAAAAAATCTGCCGTGAAAATCAGTGCGGAAACAGAGCTTGAAAACGAAACTTCCGCTCATGAAAATCAGGAAACATATTTTTATTTTTTTACTGAAGAGCAGAGAAAATCGATCGGAGAAAAAATCAGGAGCAATGAAGGTGCGGCTCTTGAACTTACGGTTTTTGATGACGGCGAAAAAAATTTTTTTTATAGGACAGTCAGGTTCGGTTTCATTTATGATTCCGGCGAACGGAATGGAAAAGGATTCCCTCTTTCGGTGAACATACGCCCCTATGTGTCGTTCAATTTTTCGCTCATGAAATCTTCCGAAGTAAAAATCTCCATGTGCTTTTCAAAATCATCCGGCAACGTGAAGGGCTTCTATGTCTTTGGTGAAAAATCTTTTCATGTGGAAAACGTGGATGTCGTTCCTGCAAAAATCGGATGGGATATATCTTCGGACGTTCCTGTTCTTGCTTTCGGGTGTGATGGCGGCAGGGCAGATCCTTCGTTTCTTTCAGCAGATTTTTCAAGCGCAAAAAAAATCTTCTCCGAAAAAAACGCTCCCGGTACCGTCATGCCCAAAGTTGAAATCAAGCTAAGATCTGTTTCTGATGTGCCTGTCGAAAACGGAATGGGAAGGCTCGGATTTAAATACGGTGATGAAAATTATATAGTACGCCGCTCACCTTCGCAGAATCTTTTTACGATCCAGACTTCAGCCGCAAAAAACGGATTTTCGTTGATGGAGTTTACGGAAAACGCCTCTCTCGTTGAATCTGTTTTTATGACCGCAAATGAGGAAAATCTTTGCTCTGACGGAGAATTTGTTGACGAGCCTTTTGTCTCCGATGTCGGAATGATCATCCTTTGGCCGAAATCAGCATGGAGGACAAAAGATTACGAGCTTTTCAGATGGGAGCAGTTTCCGGACGTGCTTGTATTTGATTTTGCTTCGTACAGGATCCAGAATAGATTCATGACCCGACTTGCATATTATGTCGAAAAGGACGGCTACAGGGGAAAATTCGTCGGTGATGATTTTATTGAGACGAAAAAAAGCTACAACGCGCATGACTACAAAGCCGACGACCTTGCTGATTTTTTCACTCAGGCTGAAAAGAAAAAAATCCGGCTGAACAAAGAAGAAATCCTTCTCAGAAAAATCCTTGTCAAAAACGGAATCATAGTTGACGGCGGAAACGGAAATTATCTTCCGGGAAAGGGCGCTGTGATTTCAATGTCAAAGGAATCGTGGACGGAACTAAGGTATCAGCTCATGGCGCACGAAGCTTGGCATGGAATTTATTTTATCGATCCAGATTTCAGAAAATTCGCGGATTCTATTTATGAAAAGACAAGCTCAACTGCGGTCGGTTTTTTGAAGTCGTATTTTTCTTCGTATGAAAGCCTTGATTATGACACCAAAAGCGGATATCTCATGAGGAACGAATTCATGGCATACATGCTCCAGCAGTCTCCTGAAAACACCGGAAAAAATTTTATGAAAATCAGCACGTGGTCTACGATTGCCGAAAAAAAGCCTTCCCAATGCGCATACATGCAGAAGACCAGATGCAGCGATTTTGTCACGGCATCAAATCTTCTGTGCGGATATGTTTCTGAACGCTGGGGATACTGGGGTGGAAGAAATTATCTGATTTCAAAAAATTGATCCGTTGTCCGTTGTTCCTGAATCGTCAGCCGATGAATTTTTTGTCCTTTGACGTGTCCATGTTGAAATATTTTTCCGCTGCCACAGTTGACGGCGGCCCGTGTCCAGGAAGCAGAATCAGCTCTTCGCACTGTGAGTAAATTTTTTTCTCAATGTTCGAGCAGAGCATTTTCCTGAAATAAGTTCCCGATGTGTCTCCGATTGAACCTGCGGTTATGGCATCCCCTGTGAAAATCAGGTTTCCGATTTTGAAAATCATGCTGTCCGTCGAATGTCCCGGCAATGAAGAATATTCGACTTCAAGGCCTGCGATGTTCAGCTTGCCGTCACCACGGATAAGGTTTGCGCGGCATCCTTCAATTTCGTAGTCGGCGGTGTAAATCTGCGGCGAATAGATTTTCGTGAGCGTTGAAAGACCCCTTACATGATGCGCATGATTGTGAGTTATGAGTACGGCACTCAGCTTGTAATGTTCCTTTTCAATCTGAGAAATCAGCTCGTTTGAAATTTTCCCGGGATCGATTACGATGGCTTTCATTACGTTCGGATCATCGTTTACGACCACGTAGGAGTTCGTGAATTCTTCAAGGCAAAGATGGACATATACTTTCATAGCTCCCCCGGTGCGTCATCAATCTCAAAGCTGTAAAGCCCGGACCTTCTTTTTACCTTTCTGTCAACCAATGCTTCCCTTGTGTTTGAAAGCTTGAACGAAACACCTTCGCGCGCAGATTCATAGAAAATTGTTTTTTTCAGGTTGCAGTTGATCATCGAAGTGTTGATCAGAACCGCCTTTATAAATCTGCTGTTGTAGAGGTCACTGTCATCAAAGCTGGACTGGTATGCGGTTATGCCGTTGAAATTGTTCTGAATAAGGTCGCTTCCCGTGAAAATTGCGTGCACCATCTTGCTTCCTGCAAAAGACGAAAACTGTATGTTGCTGTTCATAAAAGAACAGTCGGAAACGGTCGAAAAATCGAACATGCACATCCTTGCCCTCATTCCGGTCGAGTGGATCGTGTTGAAAGTGGCGTGCTGGAAATTGCAGCCGTAGAATTTTTTGTTCGACAGATCCATCCCCTCAAAAACCAGGGAAGATGCGTTCAGCCCCACAATCTTGTCATGAGTCATTATGTAATTTTTTATGTCATCGGTCAGCTTTTCAGGATTCGCCGCATGCTTGAAGCAAAATCCGTCCGATTCGCATATGTTCCCGTCTTCTGAAATGGATGAGATTGCATAGGATCTGCATCCCGGGTACTGGCATTGGTTAAAAAGGTACATGCTTAAACTTTACGCTATTGAAAACATTTAGTCAAATAGGTAGAATTCATTTATGTGTTGGAAATGTGGATCAGAAATCAAAGATGAAATCATAGGACGCTCCTCTGTCTGCGGAGTCTGCGGAAAGGACCTTCACAGCTGCCGGAACTGCGGATTCTATTCGCCGGGAAGCCATTACGACTGCCGGGAAACCGTCAGCTACCCCGTAAGCGACAAGGAGAGGGCGAACTTCTGCGACAGTTTCCGTGTAAAGCGCATCTGGGACAAAAACAGTATGCAGGGAATGGATGACAGGGCTGCAGCCGCAAAAAAAGCGTTCGATTCGCTCTTCGGGTGAGAGATTTTACTTTGTAGATTTTACCTCAAATTTTTCCAGAAGCTCCGCAAACTCTTTGAGCAGGGTTCTCTTTCCCATGGATAAGTCCGATGGCAAAAGATTCCCGAACTGCTCGCGTTCTGTTTTTTTCTCTGATGTTTTTCCTTTGACAAGATACTCCACTGACACATTCAGCGCATCCGCAATCTTTACGGCAACATCGGCCGGTGGCATGGAACCACGGGAGCTGAGATACCCCTCCAGTGTGCGTGGCGATATGCCTGTCTTTGCGGCAAGTTCCTTCACTCTGACATCCTGAAAATCCATTTCTGAGCGCAGGGTCTGTTTAAAAATTGAATCCATGCATTCTGTATACTTCATTTTACGTATAAATCACTTGTCAACACTACAATTGTCGTATAGAATAGTATCTTGTACGTTAATTGT
>JAFOTA010000021.1 GCA_017421145.1 Treponema sp. | reverse complement strand
GCAGTCACATTTTTTAATTTTTTGATCAGAGGCATATCATGCCGGACGGAAGGTTAATTTTTCCGGGCATATATAAAATCCGTAAAAATTGTCTTTCAAATGAAAAAATCACTAACCCCGATGTTTGAATCAAAAAGTTTGGCAAACAAACTTTCAATTTTAAATTCATATTTATGAAAATATAGGTTGGGTCAATTACCAGCTTTTTGAAGCATTCCAATTTTATATAAAGATGTATTTCAAAGTGAAGGGCAGGAATATAATGATTTCGGAATTTGAATCAACATACATCGCTGCAAGCAACGAGGTATGAAACCTTCCGCACGAATCACCAACTCTGCAACAAAACGGCGAGAGTATTAATCCTTCCACATTGATAAAATATTTATGATCATAATAAAAGCGAAGGCGATATTCAGCGAATATATAAATCGCAGTAAGAAAACCTGTTTGCTTTTTCTTGTATTTAACTATTCAAAATTTTACATTAATTTAGTAAATGAGAAAAGTTTGTTTAACAAACTTTTCTGTGACAACAAAAATTTTCTGCAGCTCGAAATTTTTAAATCCATGAAATCTGCCATTCCTAGCCTAAGGACATTATCATGACTATAATACTTTATGAAAACATCAGTGCTTATTACAGCAGTATATTGTTCCGGAATAGGATCATTAATTTAGTAACAGTTTGTATTTTTCTTGCAACTGATGTTCATTAAATGATAATCAGAAGACATAATTGAAAATACGGCTTATCATCTAAGACAGAGAATCAATTTTGGAAACATCAAAAAGTTTGTTAAACAAACCCTCAGAAAATTTATTTTTAAAGTCAAGTATAATATCAGCAGTTAAATCATGGGCAACAGACATAAATTCAGTAATGTTTCATAATCAGATACCGATAATCATTATTGTAGGAGTTTGTTAGACAAACAATATTTAGTATAGCTTAAATTATCTTAAAATAAGCTTAATATAAATAGTAACATTTTCTTCCTGTTTATCAACTTGTTAACAGGCTCTATTACTATTTGTTTAAATATTGAATTCTAATTGAATTTAATAGAAGATTTTGCATGAACTGTTACCATTTCTGGACAATCTGGTACTGAAATTTTCTATTTCCTTGTATTTTATGGATTTAGCACCGGCATTTTCCGAGATGATCTGTTACTGAATTTTTCCGTTTTCAACAGGTGTCTGTGCATATTCCGTAACAATCTGTTACTTTTTCGGTAAGATCCGGGCTTTTTATGAGCATGAGCCGCAAAAAGACTGATTTTATGCAGGTTTCTTCTATATATATATGATTTTTCAAATTATGGTTTGTCAGAACAAACTGTTACTAAATTTATCCGAGCGGAGGGCTTTGGGGGTTGATTTTCAGGGCAAAAAAACAAACTGTTACCATTTCCGTTTTTTTTCAAGCAGGTTCCATGTCGTTTCCGGGATGAGGGTTATGTTTGCCTTGGTGTGGCATGAGAGGCCGGTTCCGGGTAGTTCTGCAGTGTTCCAGGTGTATCCGGAAAGGAAGTCCATGCCGTCAAAATACCTGTGTATTGATTTTACGTCGGGGTTTATGATGTAGATTCTTTTTTCCCATCCGCCGTTTTCCGTTTTTCTTTTTGCAAGGTCCAGTATTACGTCGTTGAAGTGGGAGTCTATGTGGTTGAATGAGTAGCCTATTACTACTATGCAGTCGCTGTTTCTCATCAAGTCGAACGCATGGTGCCATGTGTCGATCAGGTCGTTCGCGATTATGGGTTTTATTTCGAACGGAGGCATCATCGAGGGGATTATGCATGAATCCGGCGGTGAATCTTTTCCTCTGGAAGGTTTTATAAGGGGCAGTATTTCGTTTTTCAATATTGCTATGGTGTCTGCGTTTTCCGCGTCTGCAAGGCTTCTGATTCCGGCAAAAGACGGGATTCTTTTTTCGTCCCTTGTCATGCAGTCGATGTAATCCAGTACGGAGCCGTGGAAGTGGATCAGCTCAGGGCAGGAAGGACACATGGAGGCCAGTGTCGTATAGTTCAGCGTTATGGCCGGGAATCCGCGGATTTTTTCATAGATGCTGCATTTTGCACCTTGTGATTTCCTATTTCTGTGGTAGGAAATCTCCGTGCTTACGAAAAAAGCCCACATCGTCCATGAAAGGTATTCGTAGCGCCTCATGCTGACCTTGTTTCCGTTGTAGAATCCGAGGAAATATTCAAGCAGGATTTCATCAAGGTTTACTATACATTTAAAAAGCGTGTGAAGTACTTTGTTTTCCGGTTCCGCAAGGTATTCATGGAGGAGCTTTCTGACCGCCTGCCTTAGGAACATGGATACCGTGGTTTTTTCGGATACTGTCACGGTTTTTGAAAGGCCTGCTTTTACGGCAAGTTCCATGAGCTCTTTTTTTTCTGATGCAGGTTCTTTGTCCCTTGATTTTTTCGGTTCGGAAACCAATGTCCGTACCATTTCCCTTATGAAATCCAGTCCGGCCTTTTCTTTTTCCGGGAGCCTTTCTTCCTGCACCGAGGCGGTTTTTTTCGCTAGTTTTTCTATCTTTCCTTGGTCATTCCGGCGTATGAACGTATAGGCGGCGTTGTCCATTATGCTTTCATACGAAAAGGAGTGGAATCCGAGCCTTTGTTTTATCAGCCGGTCGGCTTCTTTTCCTTCCGGGTCTTTGGTGAGATATGTGTTGATTGCCGCTACCAGATGGTTTGTCAGTGGAAAGATTCCGCTGTCAGCTCCGGCGCCGAATACAAAGCTTGTTTTCATTTCCAGTCCTGTTTCAAAATTGCGCTATATATTATAAACCCGTCCGGCGGATTTTAAAGTTTTTCTTGTAATTTTTTTTCGGCGGATTTAATATTGAAGGAACCCGGTGGTTCGTGCGGAGGTCATCGTGAGGAAAAGGACGGGATTACAGCTTTTTGCGGCCTTGTTTTTTATGCTTTTTTCGTCGTGTACGTCGGTTCCTCCTCTCAGGGATACCGGCGGATCGGTTCCATGTCCTGAAAGCTTCAGTTCGGTAAGGCTCATAAAAGATTACATTTCGCAAATGAGGAGCGTGAATCCTTTTCTCCAGGGCATTTATGACAGGCTTTTGTCCGGTATATTCCGGGATGCGCTTGATTCCCTTGACCTTGGGGAGTGTCCTGTCAGCCGGATGTACGAATGGATTAATTTCTGCAGGGGTCTTACTGAAAACACTGGTGCAACCGCACTTACTTACGGTTACAAGGATTCCGGGGGATACCATCTTGTGCTTCTCGTTGACTACGGCTTTGCGTTTTCTCCTGAGGGCGTGATAGCGAGCCTTGTAGCACATGAGATGATCCATGCATACTGCGACCACTCTAATCTTCCGGCCGGGGAGTCATTTCATGAGCAGTGGTTCGATTATATTGCGTCGGCTGTGGAAAAACAGAGCATGAAATACGGCTACGACCCGTTTTATTTTTATCTCCGCAACATCTACAGGGATTAGCATGGCTTCAGCATGAAATCTATAGATAAATGCAACACATGAGCGGGTCCCAGTTGACGGCAAAAAGCAAGGGACTCTCCCTTTAATAACATCCTGTTTTCTGATATAATCTTTTCCATGGATTTTTTGAACAGGCTGCCGATCGGTATTCAGGATTTTGAGAAGCTCAGGGAAGAGAACTGTTTTTTCGTGGACAAGACTGATTTGCTTTATAAGCTGGTTCACAGCGGCAACGGTTATTTTTTTTGCAGGCCGCGCTATTTCGGAAAGACACTTCTGATTTCCATGCTGGACGCATATTTCAGGGGACGGCGTGATTTGTTCGAGGGGCTTGCAATCGAGAGCATGGAAAAGGAATGGAACGGATGTGAAGTCCTGCGCGTTGATTTTTCCACCGGATTGTACACGGAGCCTGGAACCATAGAAGCCGGCATAGAATCTATCCTCAGCAGGCTTGAAGGAATCTACGGAAAGATGGAGGGTACTTCCACCTATGGCCGCCGTTTTGAAAGGCTGATTCAGGAAGCTTATAAAAAATCCGGGAAACCCGTTGCCGTGCTGGTGGATGATTATGACAAGCCGATTCTGGACGCTACGTTTACCGACATCGAAATACATAACATGGAAGTCCTGCGTGAATTCTATTCTGCGCTCAGGGGAAATGATTTTTATCTGAAATTCGTCTTCGTTGCAGGCATATCAAAATATGCAAGCGTGAATATTTTCAACGGAACCGATCAGCTCAAGGACATATCGACTTATCCTGCTTTCAGCAATATATGCGGATTTTCCGAAATGGACGTTCACAGGCTTCTGGCAACTTCCAAGGATTTGGGCAGAAAGGGGCCGGCAAGATCTCCGGAAGAAACTGTTACCGGTTCCGGCGCAGCTCTTGTCGATGAATCACAGGTTTTCGGCCTGCTTGACAAATGGTACGGAGGCTACAGGTTTTCGGATGACGGCGACATGCTTTTCAATCCGTACAGCATAATGAACTGCCTTGATTTCAACGATGCGGAGAATTTTGCTTCGGGAGACATACGGCATCAGTTTTGGATACAGACCGGTCAGCCCAACATGCTGGTCAAGATGCTCAGGAAAAAGAGATACGATCTTTTCAACATTTTGTACGGCGTAAAGGTGGACCGCGAGGAGCTGATGGAATACCGCTGGACGGAAAACGACCTCATCCCGCTTATTTACCAGAGCGGATATCTTACGCGCACTTGTGACGATGACGGGGAGTCGGTTACGCTTGCCATGCCGAATGCGGAAATAGTACAGGGCATGGTCAAATGCATACTTTCGGAGATTACGAACATCGGTACCATAAGCAAAAGCCGCTCGGAAATCGACCAGATGAAATCGCTGCTTGCCGCAAGAAACGTCGCCGGGTTCCTTGTCCGCTTTGAGGCCGCACTTGAAGGAAAGGGTCTTGTCATGAGCTCTGATTATGAATATCACAGGAACCTTGCTTTCCATGTGATTGCAAATCTTTTGGGAGATGATGTTTCGAGCGATACGAATTCAGATGTCATGTTCAGCGTGGAGGGCAGCAGCGGAGGCCGCATCGGATATGTCTTCCAGCTCAAGACTGACAAGGGACTGGACCTGAATGAAGTGAAAGAAGACGCTTTTGCAAGGATTGAAGAAAGGGGATTTGCCGGTCGTTTCCTTGAGCGCGGTATCCCTTGCGTGAAAGTCGTGATCGTGTTCAGCTCCAAAAACGGAAGGGTCGCAGGATGGGCCGCAAAGTAAATGGTTCCGTCCGTTTGAATGGAAAAGCCTTCCTGTTTTTTTTTCTCTGCTTTTTTTCTGCCGTGTTTTTTTCGTGCAGCAAAAAATATGACTACGGCAATATAACGTCGCCTGACGTGCTTGTTTCCCGGACTGGTTTTTCAGAAAAGGAAATCCCGGTGCTCGGTGAAAAAGTAAGCGTCGGTGCATCATGGCTTTTGGACGACGAAGGAATAGAAAGGGTAAGGATCCGCGTTGAAAATTATCCGGGGAGATTCGTTGAGCTTGATCTAAGCGCTTGTGACGTTCCTTCAGCACAGTTCGGGGATTCCACAGTTTCTTCCCGTGCGTTCGAAGGCCTGGACAACCTTGGCTCGGTCGTTCTTCCATATGACATGACCACGGTTCCTGCCGGTCTTTTCAAGGACTGCGTAAACCTCAGGTCGGTCACTCTTCCTGATCGGCTCACTTCAATAGAAGGACATGCATTTGAAGGATGCGTAAATCTAAAGGAAATCTATACCACTGGAAATCCGATATACATTTTTTCATACGAAGGCGACGGTCTTTTTCACCCGGAAATCGACAAGGGGCTTTCTGATGCGAAAGTTTTTTATGAAAGCAATGCCGTTGATTACGTGAACTGGTACCAGTACTGCTGGGAATACAGCAAGCGCATAGAACCGAAAAAAATTTCATTTGCGGAAATCTGGGCATCGTCTTTCCAAAGCGGATACGGGCCGGAAAATCTTGCTGACGGAAGCTGGGGCACTTGGTTTGAGGGATCTGATGGTGCAGGCGAGGGTCAGGAAATCATCATGCACTTCACGAGGCTCAATTCGGTAAGCACGGTAACGTTCAGAAACGGAAACGGCAACACGAAGAATTTCTGGAACACAAACCGGGTAAAGGACATGGACGTTTATTTCGGAAATGATCCCGGGGCTGTCAGGATTACGCTCAAGGACACATGTGAAAAACAGAGCTTCCGTTTTCTTTACGGTCACCGCAAGATGATTCAGTATGACAAAATCAGGTTCGTGATACGGTCGGTGTATGAAGGAGGGAAGGGCGCAGAAACATGCATTGCAGAAATATCCGTGAACGATGAGGAAATGAAAGATTATACGGAAGATCCATATACGCGCGCGATGCTTGACCAGGTGCCGGTTTCTTCTGATGAGCTTGTAAAGACCGAGTACAGGATATGGAGAAGGGCAGGTGCGGATCCCGTGATGCTTTTGTTCAACAAAAAGATTTCCGGATCTGACGTTACGACAGATTCGCTTAGATGCCTTGCGTATGACGGAAACTCCTGGTATTCGGCGCAGAAACAGGTTTGGAAGCCGGTATGCGACGTGCTTGATTCTGTTTCCAAAAGCAGGAAGATCACGGAGTTTTCTTTTCCTGAAGATGATTCTGACGGAAGCTTTGATTTCAAGCTGCAGCTCAAGCGTCCGGTGGAACAATATGCCGATGCGCTTTACGGACCCCCGTTTTTTTTCAAATTCGACGGAAACGCCTTTATACTGAGCCGTGATGCAGATTTTACCATGAAGACAATGACGGTCGGCACTGCGGATTTTTTTGATGAGATTGAAAAGCTCAGCCCGGAGGGAATCTACCGGATAGATTTGAAAGGCACTCTTGACAGGAGCTTTTTTGACAGGATGAAAAATCAGCTTTCAGCCGAAAAGCCCCTTGCCATAAACCGGAATTACATTCTCAACATGTGGGACTGCCGTTTTGCGCCTGAAATGCATGACGCTCTTCCTGCAGACAGCATATCGGGGTATTTCATACAGCTCGTTCTTCCGGGTGCCACTAAAAAGATTTCCAGGGCGGCGGTATCCGTTGCGGCCGACATAATATCTATTCCGTCCGGGATTGAAAAGATAGAGCCGGGAGCGTTCGTCTCGTCATCAGGCAGCCTGTATGATTTTTACGGTAACAACGTGGCTTTTGAGGGAAAGGGATTTTCGGAAAGCTACAGGCTTCAGGGCAGGCTTCTTCTTGAGAGCATCCCGGATTCAGGCGGAAAGAAAAGGGTCCTGCTCTATTGCGGAAATGCCGGTGAATTCCTTGGCCTTGATGACAGTTCCGCGCGTTCCCTGGTTCTTCCTGAGCCGGTCACTGAAATCGCGCCTTATGCGTTCTACGGTTCTTCGCTGGATTCGATAGTTTTTCCGAAAGGATTCCAGAAAGCTTGTGAAAAGTGCTTTGCCATGGCCGGCATAAAGAAAGTGGATCTCAGGGCCGTCAACGTGGAGCGTTTTTCAATGGAAACCGTCAGGCAGTTCGGGCTTCTTCTTTCTTCCAATCCGGGCGTTACGTCTGAGGGGGATTTTTACTGCATAACCGCTTCAGGTAAGATGACCGATTCACTTATCAAAAAGATTACCGAGGAGCTTGCACGCCGTTCTGACAAAAAAGTTTACCTTGATCTTGGCGGCACTACGCTTCCATGGAATGATGATGAGGGAAAATTCATCCGTCTTCCCGACATGTTCCTTTATAATGTCCAGAACCTCTATTGGCTTACCATGGGCAGCTACAATTTTCTTCCGCAGAACACTTGCCGTGACTGCAGCCAGCTCAGGTGCGTCCAGTTCGTTCAGGAGCCGGAGCTGATTTCAGAACCGTCGTTCAAGGGGTGCCATGCCGCAGCGGTTGCCGTTGTAGACGGAGAAACTTATCCGCTTATGGACTATGCACGGGCCAGAAGATGACGGGAGCTTGAAAAAAAGGATTTTTTTTTATACCATCTTTTATCATAGGAGATTTTTTATGAAAAACAAGAAGATTTTGGCTGTTCTTGCAGCTATGGCTTTTGTAGTTTGCGCCGGAGCATCTGCATCGGGAACGTTTGGAATCGGTGTGCAGGGTGGATATATTGCCAACGATCATGGCGGCGGTGATGTGGCCGTTACGTTCAAGATTCCCCATGTTCCGCCTGTGTTTGCGGTAAACGTCGGTATCTGGAAAGGAGAGCTTCACAGGGTCGGAGCAACGGCTGACTGGTGGCTTGGAAACCCCAATATTACGGGCGTGCTTAACTGGTTCTATGGTCCTGGCCTTGCAGTGGGTGCTTCTCATTATTCGAATAATTTCGGTTTTTATGCCGGCGGAAGGTTTGTCGTGGGCCTGAATGCCTTTGTGGTGGACTTCCTTGAGATTTATGCACAGGTTGCGGCTCAGTTGGGCATAGAGACTTTGCCTAACGTTCATTTTGACTGGGGATTCCCGATCAATGCCGGAATCAGGTTCTGGTTCTAAGGAAACGTAATGTTCCATTAAAAAAGAAAAACCGCCGTGCAAGCCTTGGCCTGTATGACGGTTTTTTTATGCATAAAATTGAAAATCTCGGGCTTAGAAATCTAAGATTTCATCTTCCGGTTCTTCCCAGCTCAAATCATCTTTCAGGTCAGTTGCCCTTGATGATGACGTTGAAACTGTTTTTGAGGCTCCTGAATCTGCCTTGACCTGGCCTGCGACTGAAGAAGATCCCCTCTGCAATCCTCCGCCGGATTTTGGAAGCAGCGTCTGGAGAGCGCCTTTTTTCATTGCCTTTACCGTGTAGGTTTTTCCGTCATCGCCGACAAGCTCAATCTGTGAATGAAGCCCGATGTCAACGTTCGTTTCTCCGCTGATTTTGTCCCCGTTTTTAAGCTTTGTCCAGACTCCCGGAGCTGATTCATAGCTTGCCTTGCCGACGGTTTTCTTTACGGTAAATCCCTGTGAAAATGATGCGATGCACAGAACGCATGTGAATAATATCGCGCAAATGATTTTTTTCATTTTTTCCCCCTTTGAAAATTTATTTCTTTCTATAAATAACTCTACAAAAAATCATGCAAACATACAAGGGAAGGATTCTCTAAAAACTCATTTTCAGCGACTTTTTGGAAATGAAATCTGCCGGGGATGTATCCTTTTATATTAAATGATTGTTAAAAAAACAGATGCAATCCCGTCAAAAGAATTTGACAAGATGCAAGGGGGACAAGTATAATGTAAGAATCTCTAGAAACTCCAATTTTTAGGGGTATCCTATTTATTTCGGCATGCTGCTGTGGGGTGCATGTTATTGCCGACACACAATATTCGGAGGATTTAATGAAAGAAAAGTTCTTGAAAAAAAGTGTGCTGCTTCTATCGTTTTTTGCAATTATTTTTGCAGGGTGTCAGTCAGCCCAGCAGCTCATTGAACAGGGAGATACCGTAAAAGCCATTGAAAAGCTTGCAAAGGATCTTACAAAAAAGAGCACAAAGCAGGAAGACGCAGATTTGTTCGTGAGCGTCTACCCGTCTGAAGTTGAGGTCAGGCTTGCCCGTCAGACACAGACAGTTTCTGATGTAGTGGCAGATTTCGTGGATTCCAAGGGAGCATATTCAATTGAGGGTGCATTGGATTCCGTAAAGGCTGCTCTCTCGTCTGGTACATACATCGGAAATGAACCTTCCGTGCGCCAGGCATTGACAAGGGCCGAATCAGTATGGAGCAATGCAGAGGCTTTGTACCGCATCCAGAAAGCAGTAAGCCCGATGCCTATGGAAATCGGTGATCCGGTAAAAGGCGAGATTTATATAGTAGAAAAATACTATGATGATTTTGCGGGTCAGTATTCGACTGCAAGCCATGATCTTGCCGCTTTCATCTATGCGATTGCCGAAGCCGGATATCCAGGTGAGACGATCACTCAGAAACAGCGCGGATATGACATGTATGAAAAGGCCGCAAAATATGATTCAAGCATTCTTTCATATTGCAATCAGCGTGAAGCCGAGCTTGCTTTTGATATAGGTTCAAGCCTGATGTCGGGCAATGACATTTCCGGCAAAAAGGATGCAATCAACTGGTTCAGGAAGAGCGACACAAAGGTCTATAACTATAACGGCGCAAAGAGGATGATCCTCCGCTGCAACTATGAGATCGGTGAGCTTTATCTTGCACAGTTTGAAAGGACAAAGTCAAAGTCAGACCTGCGGAATGCCATTTCATATTTCAAGGATGCCGGTGATTATTCAGACGCATCTTCACGCCGCGCATATGCCGAAGCACTTCTTGACGAGCTTGAGAATCCTCCTGCATTCGTGGACGAAGGAACAGGAATTATAGATCAGGCTCCGGTCAACCGCCTCAGGGTTTCATTCGGATCTCTTACATATTCAGACGGCGATGCTTCTGCAAAAGTATACGTAAAGGTCACTGGCATTGATTACCTCTTGTCTGACAGGGACTTCAAGATTTCTTCCGTCAACAGGCCGGGCGTAATCAGCATAGGTTCAGTTAACAAATCACGCGTAACCCAGGATTCCGTCACATCATATCCGATAATCGTGGAGAATATCAGGAACAGCGGCGACTTTACCGTTTCAGTTCTTGAAAGGGATGGAACCGTCGTTGCAACAAGCCCTGCTTATACTGTCGAAGCTTCAAAGGTATATGTGGCTCCGTCAATTTCTTCTGCAGGAACTGAATATTCAAAGACTGATTCCGACGTGGATCTTTTGTTCAGGGTCACAGGTGTCAAAAAGACTCTTTCACTTTCAGACATAATAGTCAGCTCTAACACAACGGGCGGAAGAATCTCCGGTCTGGAACTTAACAAGGCTACGGGAGTTTATTACGTAAAGCTGTCCGATGCATCGTCTTCGGGAACGGTCGAATTCTCCGTAATCGGTGACAACGGTGCGGCAATCACTGCTTCCGACGGAAAGAACAAGCTTTCATACAACGTGAGCGCCGGAAACATTTACGTGCCTGTATCCGTTTCATTCGGAAGGCTTTCTTATCCAAACGCCACGACGGCGACGTTCAGTATCAACGTAAGCGGACTTACATATCTTCTTGGTGACGGAAACTTCGCAAAGACTACGTCAGGATCGGTAGGTTCCGTAACGGTCAAGACATCCCAGACTAAGGCTCCTACTGCAAAAGAGACCGTCGTCTATACAGGTACTGTTTCAGGCATTTCAGGAAACGGCACTGTTTCTGTAACGGTAAAGGACAGGAACGGAAATAAAATAGGAAGTTCGTCATACAGCGTAAATGCTACTGTCACGCAGAAATCTCCGGTCGTTTCTTATTCTGGAATCACTTATCCTAGCAGCTCATCCGTCGTATATCTTTTGTTCACCATCGAGAATCCGGGCAAAATCAGCTCGCTTCCAGAGGTGAAAGTTCTTTCCAATTCAACCGGAGGAACAATATCCGGTGTCGTCAACGGAAAGGATATGGCGGTAAAGGCTCCTACCATAACAAAAGTATCTGACGCAAAGGCACCTGTATCAACTGCTGCAAGGACTCTTGAAACAAAGGCTACGGTCGCAACGGACAAGGCAGAATATGCGGCAGTTCTTAAGGGCGTTACAAAAGACGGAACCATTATGTTCGAAGTATTGCTCAACGGAAAGCATGTCGACGTAAAGAGCTCCGCTGCTGTAAAGGCTCCTCAGGGACTTGACTATAAGGTCGAATACTCAAAGATTTATAATCCTGTACAGCCTAAGGCAACGTTCGGCGCAATCAGCTACTCAACTACATCAGCATCAGCAACGATGTCTGTCAGCGTGACGGGCATAGATTATCTTCTTACTGATTCCAGCTTCGACAAGAGCTCAAAGGGTGTAGGCTCTGTATCAATGAAAGCATCTACGACCGCAAAGCCGAAGACGACAGATACAGTGACATACACATTCACTGCAAACACTCTTACGCCGCCATGCTCACTTACGCTCAAGGTAAAGGACAAGAACGGCAGCGTATTTGCAACAAAGACATACGATTTCGAGGAGAGCAAGATCTACAAGGCTCCTGCTCCGACCCCGACACCGGTAAAGACACCGGCAGTCTCTGCAATAGGCACGCTCTATTCACCAACATCATCTGAAGTTTATCTTTTGTTCAGTGTTGAGAATGCCGGAAAAATAAGTGCTCTTCCGGATATAAAGGTTCTTTCAAATACTGCCGGAGGAAACATAAAGGCCGTCATTAGTGCTCAGGACGCTATGAAATATGCCGGTGCCGTCAAGTCGCTGGATCTTACGGCCACAAAGAAACTCGTTGATTCAGCGGAATATGCCGCAGTTCTTTCCGGAGCTGCAAAAGACGGCGTCGTTACGTTTGCTGTCGGAGTCAACGGAAAAGTCACTGAGGTAAAGACCTCTGCTGCAGTCAAGGCTGCAAAGGTTCAGGGGCTTGAATATAAGATTGAATCTGCAAAGATCTATAAGCCTGCTCAGCCTAAGGCAACGTTCAGCGCAATCAGCTACTCAACTACATCAGCATCAGCAGCTGTGACAGTCAGCGTGACGGGCATAGATTATCTTCTTACTGATTCCAGCTTCGACAAGAGCTCAAAGGGTGTAGGCTCTGTATCAATGAAGGCATCTACGACTGCAAAGCCGAAGACGACAGATACAGTGACATACACATTCACTGCAAACACTCTTACGCCGCCATGCTCACTTACGCTCAAGGTAAAGGACAAGAACGGCAGCGTATTCGCAACCAAGACATACGATTTCGAGGAGAGCAAGATTTACAAGGCTCCTGCTCCGGTCGTTCAGACGATGACTCCGACAAACGTGAGCTACTCATCTTCAAAGCCGGAAGTATATCTTGATTTCTATATAAGCAACTCTAAGAAAGTCATTACCAAACCTAATGTGACTGTCGTTTCAAACGCTACGGGCGGCACCATTTCTTCAGCAATTCTGAACGAGACTGCAAAGAAGTCCGACATCAGCAGGTTGAACTACCGCATAACCCTTACAGGTGTGACAAGCAGCGGTGCAATAGTCGTACGTGTGGCAGATGATGCAGGAAACTATATCAAGTCAACTGTTCCGGCTGCTGTTTCAAATGCCGTAAGATCTCATGGAAGCGGCGGTGTAAGCAAGGCAAGCGATGATACTGCAATGGCTTTCAACGTAAATGCGGCAAGCGTTTATGTAGAGCCTAAACCACAGGCATCATTCGGAAGCCTTGTATATTCAACTACGGAAGCTTCTGCATCAGTTGCAATCAACGTAAGCGGACTGACCTATCTTCTCGACGATTCATATTTCGCGAAGAACATTTCAGGCGGAATCGGAAAGGCTACGGTCACGACTACCACGACATCTGCTCCGAAAGCCACGGACACAGTGCGCTACACATTGACCCTTTCAAACATCACGGCTGATGGTTCGGTTACTGTTTCCGTGAAGAACACCAAGGGCGGGGTAATCGGAACAAGCCAAAACTACAAGGTTTCAAAGGCAAGCGTGTATGTAAAGCCTTCTATTACTGCAGGTAACGTGACATATTCAACTAATGCACCGGAAGTCTACCTTGCGTTCAAGACCGAGGGAGTAAAGAAAACCATCGCGCTTTCTGACATTACGATTGGAACCAACCAGACGGGCGGAACGATCAGCAGCATAAAATCAGAAGGAAGCGGAAACTACAAGGCGGTCCTCACGAAAGTTACGAAGAGCGGAAACATTTCGTTCAGCGTAAAGGGTGACGACGGAAAGAACATCGGCGCAAAGATCACGGCGGTGGCAGGAATCCCGGCTTCTACATACACTCCTGGCAAGGGTGCTGCGGTTGAAAAGAATGCATCTGCCAAAACCCTGTCAGCCCCATCTGCTATAACTGACATTGTTTTCACAGTCGATGCGTCCAAGGTTTATGTCGCACCAACGCCTAAGGCAACGTTCGGAAACCTTGTATATTCAACGACAGAAGCGTCTGCAACCATTGCAATCAACGTAAGCGGACTGACCTATCTTCTCAACGATTCATATTTCACGAAGAATGTCGCAGGCGGAATCGGAAAGGCTGTTGTAACAACTACCACGACATCCGCACCGAAAGCTACGGACACAGTGCGCTACACATTGACGCTTTCAAGCCTCACGGGTGACGGTTCTGTTACAGTTTCAGTAAAGGACAACAAGGGTGCTGTGTTCGGAACAAGCCAAGCGTACAAGATTTCAAAGGCAAGCATTTATGTAAAGCCGACAATTTCAGCCGGTAACGTGACATATTCAACTAATACACCGGAAGTCTACCTTGCGTTCAAGACCGAGGGAGTAAAGAAAACCATCGCGCTTTCTGACCTCACCGTGGAAAGCAACCAGACCGGCGGAACAATCAGCAGCGTGAAATCAGAAGGAAGCGGAAGCTACAAGGCAGTCCTCACGAAAGTTACGAAGAGCGGATCTGTTTCGTTCAGCGTAAAGGGAGATGACGGAAAGAAACTCGAATATAGACTTGCAACTATGTCAAGCATGATATCGGACATTGAAAAGGGAACCAAAGTAGAGACTCCAAGCAGAGGCTTTACAACGGGAGGTTCTACGTCGTCAAATCTTTCATCCCTGGTTAATACATTTACGAACCTTTCATTCTCTGTCGATGCGTCCAAGGTTTATGTCGCACCAACGCCTAAGGCAACGTTCGGAGCAATCAATTACTCAACTACATCAGCATCCGCAACAATCACCGTTACGGTAACCGGAGTTGACTTTATTTTGAACGATTCAAAGTTCGAGAGAAACGTCAAGGGCATCGGTTCAATTTCGGTATCTACTACTGCTAAGAAGGCTCCGAAACCAACGGAATCAGTGGTATATACTATAACGACAAGCAACCTTATGCCGCCGAGCGAGCTTACTCTCAAAGTCAGGGATAAGAACGACAAGGTTTTCGCAACCAAGACCTATACCTTCGATGAGAGCAAGATCTACAAGGCTCCGACTATAACCGGTGCCGCAATCTATGACGGTATCACATATGCAGATTCAACCAACACCGAAGCCGGGGAAGTGCATCTTGAATTCACTGTCGTTGGAGCAAGACCAGCTCTTACGATGAATGACATCAAGGTTGTATCAAACCAGACCGGCGGAACTGTCTCAGGCATTTCAGTTGCAACAAGCGTGAAATCACTTGTAGTGCCTGATACCATGAAAAAGCTTCAGATAAAGAGCTATTATCTGCGTCTCACCGGAGCGACGAAGAGCGGAACTGTTTCTATCAGCGTACTGGATACCAAGGGAAATCCGGTAAAAGTTCTTACGTCATCAGCAGCAACAAAAGCAAAGGAGAGGTCAACAACCCTTTCCTCAGGAACTACGCTCAACTTTGCGGTCGATACAACCAAAATCGTTCCTGCCAAGACCATAACCAGACCAGGTTATCAGGTTGGAGGAGGCACTATAGGCAGTGGCTCTTTACGCAGCGGAACTTTGCAGAGCGATAAGCAGCTGGACAATTCACTGAAACTGAACGATGAAGCACAAAAGCAGCTGGAGCTTGACGAACGCTTACGTTCAAAAATTATCAAATAAAAACAAACGCTAAATGGCCTGTCCGGTGTTTTTCATGCCGGGCGGGTCTGCTTTTTTATTCTTGAAATCAGTAACATATCCTTGATTTTATGTGTTTATCTGATAAATGAACCGGTCCGGTGAACAAAGGCGTTCCCTGCCGTTTTATATTTCCTGATTTTTTCTGCTGATTTATTTTACCCCCATTACCCAAGGAGGAATTTATGCGACTCATCAAAAAGCTAAGTGCCGGAATCCTTGTGCTTATGATTGCAGCAAGCCTTGCATATTCTCAGAGCAACTCGGATTTCATGTTTACGAAATCAAAAACGAATGTCATGACGGACTATTCGGCCATCGACAATTATGTAAAGGGACTTACGATCCCTGTGTCCATGAGCTATGAAAATGCCGTCAAGCAGATTACGAAAACATGCCGCACGGAAAAAGAAAAGGCACGCGCAATATTCGATTTCATGGCTTTCAACATAAGCTACAACACTGCAAAGATCAATGCAGGAGGAACTTTTACATACAGCAGCCAGGCAGAACTTGAAGCCATCTATGCACAGCGCGCAAGAGAAACATGGAATGACCGTAACGGTGTCTGCGAAGGCTACGGAAGGCTTTTCGTTGAACTCTGCAAGGCGGCGGGACTTAACGCTGAATATATAAGCGGATACGACAAAAAATATGCCCATACGTATGGAAAGTCCGTAGGAAACCATGGATGGAACGTTGTACATGTAGGAAACGAGCACATACTTCTTGACAGCTGCTGGGGTGCAGGCGACACAAACGGCGATACGTTCACACGCAATTTCAAGGATTCATGGTTCGACGTGGATCCTTATGTCATGATTTTCAGCCACTATCCGAAAGAAGACAAGTATCAGTATCTTACTCCGGCCGTTCCAAGGGCAAAATTCGATACCACTCCTAGAATCGATCCGACGATCAGCGTGGCAGGAGTCACCGGTCAGGAACTTTTCAGCTTCTTTATGACGCATAACCGCGCATGGAGCTACACCGAATACAAAGGATTGGCAGATGCATTGAGGGCAGGAGTGCGCTTCAACAAGATTCTTTTCACCGGCTCACTCAAAAAAGGAAACTCATATACGATCAACCTGAGCTTCCCTTCAAGCGAAGATCTTTATATTTCTGTTGACGGGTCATATAAGCAGCTCGCGAGCAACAAGGATTTTACTTTCACTCCGACCATTGCCGACAAAAACGTAATTCTTGCCAGAAGATCAGGAAATTCTTTTATAAGCCTTCTCTTCTATAAAGTAGAAAATTCTCCGTCGATCACATGGGAATCCGCTGCAAGACAGGCAAGCGCATCCACTACCATGCCGTCGATCGTCACAGGAAATGCAGGCGGAAACAACTCTGGAAATCAGCAGAACAATTCTGGAAACAACAACCAGAACGGCAATCAGAACGGCGGTAACCAGAACAACAACCAAAACAATAACCAGGGCAACCAGCAGAATCAGGGCGGTCTTACAACATCATCCGGGCTGACTCTTCTGAACCAGGCAAACCTTGCAAAAACAGAATACACTCTCCTTGACGGAACGAAGGTCAACAACGTTGCGAACGGAAAAACAAAGGTCATAGTGTTCTTCAAGACGAACTGCGGAAACTGTATGAACACGACGAACACGGTCAGCAAGTCATACGACAAATTCAGCGGAATCGACATTTTTGAAGTTGAAATCAACAAGGCCGACAAATCAAAGGTGCAGACTTTTGCAAACACCTATGACACGTCAAAGAAACTTAAGTTCGCATATTCAACGGGAACCGACAACAACTCATCCATGTGGAGCTACCTCAGGGCAGCAGGAAAGGGCAGCGGCTCAATAACGCTCCCGGTCGTCGTATACATTGACGCAAACAACAAGCTCCAGTATGTTGAGAACGGTGCAGGAATCACCGCGGACAAAATACTTGCAAAAGTAAACGAAATAGAAGCCGCGACCAATACGAACCGCAATACAACGCCGAACAACGGAAACCAGAGCGGTAGCCAAAACAACAACCAGAACGGAAATCAGAACAACCAGCAGAACCAGGGAAATCTTACCACGTCATCCGGGCTGACTCTTCTGAACAAAGACAACCTTGCAAAAATAGAGTACACCCTCCTCGACGGAAAAAAGGTGAACAACGTTGCGAACGGAAAAACAAAGGTCATAGTGTTCTTCCAGACAATCTGCGGAAACTGCATGAACACGACTAGGACAATCAGCTCCGCCTATGACAAATTCAACGGAATCGACATCTTCGAAGTGGAAATCAACCGCGCAGACAAAGCCAAGGTTCAGGAATTCGCAAACAAATACGACACGGCAAAGAAACTGAAGTTCACATATTCAACGGAATGGGCGGACAACACATCCATGTGGAACTACCTCAGGGCAGCTGGAAAGGGCAGCGGCTCAATAACTCTTCCGGTCGTCGTATACATCGATGCGAACAACAAGCTTCAGTATGTTGAATATGGTGCAGGGATCACCGCGGACAAAATACTTGCGAAAGCAAACGAGATAGAAGCCGCGACCAAGACAAACCGCAATACAACGCCGAACAACGGAAACCAAAATGGTAACCAAAACAACAACAACCAGAATAGCAA
This sequence comes from Treponema sp., assembly GCA_017421145.1. Next base: position 5,345 of record JAFOTA010000021.1, on the reverse strand, counting down.
TCAGAACGGAAGCAACCAGAACAGCAACCAAGGAACTCAGCCGCCGCAGACAAATCCGGGCAATTCTGGAACGCAGCAGTCACTCAACAAATTCGGACTTCCTTATGACCCGAATGCAGTGGCAGACAAATCCGTACAGGAGCTTGGTGGATTCTATCTCCTTTACAATTATGCATACGACTATGTTTATTTCAGGGACAGCACAAAGAAAATCAACTACGGAACATATGATTTGAAAGAGCAGTATTGGGCTGTACACAATAAGGAAATAGATGACGCTGAAATACCGCTCGAAAAGCTTTACAGTAAGATTGACCTCAAAAAGACGACGCTGAACCGTGACAAAGACGGAAAATGCGTAGGAAAAGACTGCACTGCGACACCTGAGCCACAACAACAACCACAGCCTCAGCCGGAAAAAACAACCGGCTCATTGAACTCAGCAGGCCTTCCTTATGATCCTAATGCCGTAGTCGATACGTCCATGAACAAAAAGACATTGGACGGATTCCTTCTTTCGTTCGATACAAAAAGCAATACCGTTTCTTTCTACAGCAATTCTGTAAAGACCAAGAAACCGTATGGAGTCTACAACTATAAGGAACAGTTCTGGAGCGAATATTCAAAGGAAATTGAAAAAGCTTCCATTAGGCTCGAAAAGCTTTACAAGAAAATCAATCTCTCGATTACTACGCTGAACCGCGACAAAAAAGGAAAATGCGTAGGCGAGGACTGCACCGTTACCCAGCCTGATCCAAAACCTCAGGTTACGGAAACAAAAAAGCTTCTCAATGCGGCGAACCTGGCGGAAACAAAGCTCACGTTGACCAATGGAAGCACGGAAACGAACAAGGCGAACGGAAAAACAAAAGTCCTGATGTTCTTCAATACGACATGTACGAACTGCCGCAACACAACCGGAACCATAAGCGGCGCTTACGACAAATTCAAAGGAATTGATTTCATTGAAGCCGAAGTGAACGGATCAAAGAAAGAAGTAGTGCTGAAATACTCCATGACTTACGACAAGCCTGGCAACATCAAGTTTGCCTATTCAACCGGCAGCACGAACAATTCCTTGATGTGGAGCTACCTCAAGGCAGCAGGAAACAACAACGGCTCAATAACTCTTCCTGTAGTTGTTTACATCGATGCGAACAACAAGCTTCAGTATGTGGAAAACGGTGCAGGAATCACGGCGGACAAAATACTTGCAAAAGTCAAGGAAATTGAAGATGCAACCGGAACCGTAAGGCCGCAGGAGGAAACAAAACCGAAATATACAGGCCCGGTAAACAGCTACGGTCTTCCTTATGACCCGAACGCAAAGCTCAACCCGGCAAAGAACGGATACAAAATCGACGGAATAACCGCCACATACAACACTACGTCCGGCTGGATATATTTCCGCGATTCATCAAGAAATCTTCTCGGAAGCTACAGCTACACCGAACAGTACTGGCAGATCTACGACTCAAAGCTTGATTTGGTTCCAATTGACCTTGCCATGTTCTATTCATCGATCGATCTCTCAAAAACCGAGCTGAACCGTGACAAAAACGGAAACTGCGTAGGAAACTCATGCTCAGTCACATCAGGCTCCGGAACTCAGAAACCTGCTGAAACAAAGCCTGCACAGAAGAACGGACCGAAAAATACACTGGGACTTCCTTATGACCCGAATGCAAAGATCGACATGTCAAAGAACAACACGGTTATAGCAGGAATTGAAGTGACCTACAACGTAACTTCATGCTGGATTTATTTCAGGGACACTTCATCAGCCAGAAAGCCGATCATCGGAAGCTTCAACTACCGCGATCAGTATTGGAACGCATACGACAAGAAATTGGAAAACCTCGGAATCTACATAGATTCGTTCTATACTTCAATTGACCTGTCGCTGACCGAACTGAACCGCGACCGCAAGGGAAATCCTGTGAAATAATCAGGAATCATGGAACCTCTGGAAGACATGTTTTTAGAGGTTCCTTTGATGAATTGTTTCATCAATTGAGGAACAAAACAATGCCCGGTAGATTTTGTTTGATCTGCCGGGCATCTTTTTTTTGCATGAAGATTTGAAATGCTTGTAATATTTTTCAGATTAAAGATTGAATTCCTGAATCTGCTCGGAGATGATTTCCATGCCTTTTTTATTTTCTTCAGATGAAATGAAAACATTTTTCACGGCATTCGATATTCCCGCGATGCTTGCGCTCATTGTGTTCATCTGCATGTTTATCGTTCCGGTGATTTCAGAAAGATTAGACATTTCGCCGATAACCTGATTTCCGCCTGCAACGACTTCTGATGAACCGTCGCTCACGCTTGCCGCCGAGTTTTGTATGTTCCTTATTGAATTAAGCACATGCTTGTTTCCTTCCGACTGCTCGACCATCGCACCCATGATTATGCTTTCCTGTGCCATGACAGTTTGTGCAAGATTGTAGATTACGTCGAACTTCTGCTGGACTTCCCTTGTATTAAGCGAGACAGTTTGTATGGAAGTGGAGAAATCTTTCAGGCTGTCTTTTATGGCTTTGCTCTGGCGGCTTGACTGTTCTGCAAGCTTTCTGATTTCATCTGCAACGACGGAAAATCCCTTTCCTGATTCTCCTGCATGGGCTGCTTCGATTGCGGCATTCATTGCAAGAAGGTTTGTCTGTGATGCAATCGACTGAATGATTGAGGTGGCTTCCATGAGGGTGGAAGACTGCTCGATGATTTTCTGTGAAGTCTGGACGGCTGTTTCAACTGATGTGCGTCCGTCATCTGAAGCCTGCGTCAGTGCGTTTACGCTTTCGGAGTTGTTTGAAAGAATCGTCGTAACGCTGTCAACATTTGAAACCATCTGCTCAACCGCCGCGGAAGAATCGTTGACCGTCAGAGTCTGTGACTCAATGCTTCCGTTCAGTGAATTCATGCGTGATATTATGTGGTTTACTGACGCGCTCGCTTTTTCAACCCCGCTCATCTGTCTGCCCATCTGATCCTGAACCATATCGATTCCATCGGTGATCTGCGAAATCTCTTCCTTTACAAGAGACATTTCCTGCTCAAGCCGATTGGAGTTTTTTGCAGTCATATCGATTGAAGTCTTGAAATTCCTAAGAAGGTCATTTGTTCCGTCCTTGAATGAATTGAGCGAATTCGCAAGCTCTCCAAGCTCACAGCGGAGCAAAACAGGAATCGTCTTGGTCGTATAATCTTTCTTTGAAAGGTCGTATGAGAATTTGTTGATTTTCTTTATCGTGTTGTTCACATCAATCAAAAGAACATACGCACCGATCAATCCGATGATTATTGCAAAGCTTGTAAAGGGCACGACCCTCATTGATATCAGCTGACCCATGTTTACGCTTCTGTTTGCCGGAACGTCAAATATTGATTCAGTAAGCAGCACAAGCCCGATGAAATCAAAGAGGATTATAAGAAGGCTTCTTGCTATGAGAGGGAAAGTCTGATAGTCCCTTTTGTAAGGGAGCCATGTGAGCGAGTTTTCCAGCTTGGCAACAAGAAGCACGTATGACAGAACGGAAAACATTGCAAGGCATCCGAATGAAATTGCAAATGCATAGTAGATGAATGATTCACCCTGAAATGCTGCGGCGGTAAATCCGTGTGCGAGATTGTAAAAGCTTGCCAATATAGGCATCACGGCAGAAAAAGAAACAGGTATGGAAAAACTGATTATCTCCGCTTTTTTCACGGCCTTGTTTATTCTGTCGCATGATTTTTCAGAACCGTCGTATTCCCTGAACGTTTTGTCCAGCCATGTAAAAATCAGCACCGGAGAAACCAACGAAATGACAAGATCTGCTATATAGATGGGATTTGCAAGAAATTTCAGGGATTCCGCCGGCGTAAACCCGCCTGTAATCAGCGCAAACGGAGAAAAAAACAAAATCGGTGAAATGAATGAAAACAATATGAATAGGAAGATTTTTTTCGGGACGAAATTCCTACCGCCCGCTACCGCTGACAATTCTTCTGACATTACCGGCTCCATTTTTTTACTCCTTCCAAAAGTGAAGGCAGATTTTAAAACTCATCGGAATTTTAATTAAACCAATAGCCTCAGGAATCCCCGTTAACCAAGAAGATTCCCATAGCTATACCATTCTCTTTTAAATTCGGCACGCTAAAATCAAAACTTTAGGAGCATTTGCAAGGGTTTTAAAGAGGTGATTCAAAAACCTTCTGGGCATATTTTACGGTTTCCATGGCATCTTTCCCGTAAAAATCCGCACCGATCATGTCCGCATATTCCTGCGTCAGAACCGCGCCTCCCACGCAGACTTTGCACCACGGAGCTTTTTCACGCAGCTGCTTTATCGTCTCGGCCATTGAAGGAACGGTCGTCGTCATAAGCGCGCTCAAGCCCACGAGCCTGATTTTTTTTGCAACCACTTCGTCAACGATTCTTTCAGGAGCAACATCCTTTCCCAAATCGATCACCTTGAAGCTGTAGTTTTCGAGCAGGACCTTCACGATGTTTTTTCCGATGTCATGTATGTCGCCTTTGACCGTAGCCACAACCACCGAGCCCTTGGGTTCTTCGACCTTTCCGCTTGCCTCAAGTTTTTCCTTTATTACGTCGAACGCATACTTTGCAGATTCTGCGCTCATCAAAAGCTGCGGTAGATAGACTTTCTTTTCTTCAAATCCTTTTCCCACAACATCAAGTGCCGGAATGATATAAGAATTAATTACGGTAAGGGAATCCATGGTTTCAAGAAGAATGGAAGCTTCTTTGCGGCTGTTGTCTTTCATTCCTTTTATGATTGCATATTTAAGCCCCGAAGATTCATCAGGAGCAGAATCTTTTTTTGCACCATCCGATTTCTGTCCCTGATTTTGTGCCGGTGAAACCTGAACCTGAAGTTCGGAATATTTTTCAGCGAACGATATGTACCGGAGGCACTGCGCATCATATCCTGACAACATGCAGAAACAAGTCCAAGCTTTCATCATCTCAAGCGAATTTGGATTCATGATTGCCGCACTGAGTCCGTTCTGCATTGCCATCGTAAAAAAAGTTGCAGTGACAATTTCACGGAGCGGAAGACCGAAAGAAATGTTAGATACGCCCAGGATTGTATTTCCGTTTTTCACATGCTTCACATACTTGACGGTTTCCAATGTTGCAAGCGCGGCTTTGTCATCGGATGAAACTGCCATTGCCAGCGGATCTATGATTATATTTTTCCGGGCAATACCAAAATCTGCGGCACGCTTATAAATCTTTTCGACTATTGCAATCCTTCCTTCCGAAGTTTCAGGAATACCGCCCTCATCCAAAGTCAATGCAACTACAAGACCTCCGTATTTTTTTACGAGAG
>JAFOTA010000155.1 GCA_017421145.1 Treponema sp. | reverse complement strand
TGGCAACAGTAATTGAAGTAAAGGATCTTTGTAAAACATATGTAGCAGATAAAAGACAGAATAATGTTCTTAAGAATGTTAATTTCAAAATTGAAGAGGGTGAAATGGTTGCAATCATGGGACCATCTGCTTCAGGTAAATCAACATTATTATATAGTGTATCCGGTATGGATGCACCAACAAGTGGAAGCGTAATTTTTGATGGAAAGGAAATTACTAAGATTAGTAAGAATGAATTATCAGAAGTAAGACTTGATGATATGGGATTTGTATTCCAGCAAATGTTCATGATGAAAAATCTTTCAATATTAGATAACATTATTCTTCCAGGAGTTGAAAGTAAGAAGAATAAGAGAAGTAAAAAAGAGGTTGAAGAATACGGTGAAGAGTCGGAGAGTTTTTTTCCGTTCCATTGTATATAAATCAAAATGCAGATTCGAATGCCGGTGTCAGCATGAATTATGACGTGACGTATTCTGATTCAGGATGCCTTTCATTGAATTCGCTCGGTGCATTTTTCAAGCAAAAAATAAATTACGGCGCAAATTATTTTGCATATGGAGCAGAGCTTGGGTTTGTGTTTTTCGGCGTTACAGAAAACTGCTGTGAACAGTCGGGTGCTTTTGCAAAGACCGGGGAGCTTACTTATACTTTCGGCCCTATAGGAAAATTTTATGCAGAATTTGATTCTCCGCTTGCAGGGAATTTTTATCTTGGAACGCAGCTTGAATATTTGAACTCATACGGAAACACGCCCAAAGGAAAAAAGCTTTCTGGAAATTTTTTGATTTTCAATCTCGACGCTTCTTATGTGCACAAGGTCTATAAAATTTTTTCTCTCGGAATAAGGGGAGAGCTGTCAAAAAAAATCAGGACGGATGCTGAACCCCAGGCCTACGGGAAAGATTTTTTTGCGGAATCTGTTTTTGCAAGGGTTGCGCTTTGAATCCAGTGCCTGAAATCTTTCAGCCGGCAATCAGTTTTTCAAGCTCTTCTTTTGTAATGGGAACGTTTTTTTCATAAGCGTCTTTTGTTTCGTCTATGAATTCTTTTGACCAGATTTTTCCTTGGTTCATTCCAGGACATCCTTCTGCCATTTCATCCCATGTTTTTTTGTCCTGAACCATCCATGTCCAGAACGGATATGACGAGCATTGGACGGGTCTTGCTTCATAAGCGGTGCATCCGTTTTTCCATAGAATGCAGTCGTAGTTTTTTTGTTCGGCCAGCGCAATGACGGTTTTTCCTTCGTAATAATCTGCTTCGCGGCAATACTTTTCCACGAAATCCTTTATGCTGAGCTTGAAAAATTCACAAAGCTTTTTCAAATCTGATTCCGAAAGATATACGAATCCCGGTGCATGGCCGCAGCATGATGAGCACCGCTTGCATGAGAATTTCAATCCGTTTTTATAAAAAGGCTCTTCCATCGGCTTATAATAGCATTTTTCATGCGGTTTTACCATAATCAGAAAAAGTAAAAAAAAACGTACATTACCTATTGACATAGTAGGTAATTTGGTTTATAAATGAATCAGATCAAACAAAAAAGGAGAAATGACTATGGCAGATTTTTCAAATACTAAATTCGAGACAAAACAGCTCCATGTAGGACAGGAGATTGCGGATCCGGTTACAGATTCACGTGCAGTGCCGATTTATGCCACCACATCATATGTTTTCCATAATGCAAAACATGCCGCCGACAGATTCGGATTGGCAGATGCAGGAAACATTTACGGCCGCCTTACGAATACGACCCAGGATGTTTTTGAAAAAAGGATTGCAGCCCTTGAAGGCGGTTCTGCAGCCCTGGCAGTTGCTTCCGGTGCCGCTGCCATAACATATACGATCGAGGCTCTGGCTCAGGCCGGCGGTCATATCGTTGCTCAGAAAACCATTTACGGAGGAACTTACAATCTCCTGAAGCACACGCTGAAACCTTTCGGAGTTGAAACGACGTTCGTAAACGCACATGATCTTTCTGAAGTTGAAAAGGCTTTCAAGGAAAACACGAAGGTCCTTTATCTTGAAACGCTCGGAAATCCGAATGCAGACGTTCCAGACCTTGATGCCCTTATCGCCCTTGGTCATAAGCACGGCGTTGCTGTAGTCGTTGACAATACTTTCGGAACACCATATCTTATCCGTCCGCTTGAGCACGGTGCTGATGTCGTAATCCATTCAGCCACAAAATTCATCGGAGGACATGGAACGACTCTCGGCGGTATAATAATCGAATCAGGAAAGACAAACTGGAAATCAGGAAAATTCCCTCTGATTGCAAATCCGAATGAAAGCTACCACGGAGTAAGCTTTGCGGATGCCGTTCCGGGTGCAGCGTTCGTTACATACATCCGTGCGATTCTTTTGCGCGATCAGGGTGCGACAATTTCTCCGTTTGCTGCATGGGCTTTGATCCAGGGAACTGAAACGCTTTCTCTCCGTGTCGAGCGTCATGTTGAGAATACAAAGAAAGTTGTCGAGTATCTTGCAAAAAATCCAAAGGTTGCAAAGGTGAACCATCCATCGCTTGCGGATCATCCAGACCATGCGAACTATAAAAAATATTTCCCGAACGGCGGAGCTACGATTTTCACTTTTGAAATCAAAGGCGGAAGGGAAGAGGCTTGGAAATTCATCGACAACCTTCAGATTTTCTCTTTGCTTGCAAATGTCGCGGACGTAAAGTCTTTGGTCATACATCCGGCTTCAACCACACATTCTGAATTGAACGACACGGAGCTTGCCGAACAGGGAATCACCCAGAGCACGATACGCCTTTCAATAGGAACGGAGCACATCGATGATATCCTTGCAGATTTGGAGCGCGGTTTCTCTGCAATCTAAAATCTGTTTTTGACAAGAGTGAATGCCGGTTGGTTTATGAGCCTTCCGGCATTTTTTATCCGTTCAGGTATGTTTGTTGATTGCGTTTTGTGATACAATCTTTTTTATGGAAACGAAATACTTGATAGAAAGATTGGCAAAGCAATACGAAAGTTTTTATCTTTATGAAGAGCAGGAAATAATTTCCAGAATCAATCTTTTGAAAAAGAATTTTCCTTCCGTTGATTTTTTATATTTCGTAAGCTGCAATTCCAATGAAAACGTCCTCAAGTCAATTTTTTCAAACGGTTTCGGTGCGTCGGTGTCCAGCATGGAAGAATTGGATTCCGTAAAAAAAATGGGGCTTGGCAGGGAAAAGATATTTTATTCAGCTCCCGGAAAATCGATGGACGATCTGCAGGATTCCTACCATGAATGCACGATAGTCGCCGACAGTATTTCAGAAATCGAAAGATTGAAATATCTTGCGGAAATCTTCAACGAGCAGATTGAAATTGCCGTGAGGATAAATCCGAATTTCACTTATGAAAAAGACCAGGGTCTGCCTTCAAAATTCGGAATCGATGAAAAGGAGGCCCTTGACTATCTTGAAAAATTGGATGAGCTTTATGTGAGAGTCATCGGAATCTACACGCTCATAAAAAATCAGGAATTGGATTGCAGCAAGATAAACAGGTATTATAAAAAAGCTTTCCAGCTTGCCGAAAAAGTGGAGCGTGCGGTCGGCCACAAACTTAAATTCATAGACCTTGGTTCAGGCATAGGTATTCCTTACACTGACGATGACAAAGAAATAAACATCTCATGGCTTGGTTCGGAAATGGAAGAAAGAATTTCCAGCTTCAGGATGACGCATCCAAGGATCAAGATAATAATGGAACTTGGGCGATATGTTTCCGGGAAGTGCGGTAGTTTTGTTACGCATGTGATCGACGTGAAAAAATCGCACGGAAAAACTTTTGCCGTCCTTCAGAATCCATTGGGCGGTTTTTGCAAGCCTCTTATTTCTTATGCGGTAAAAAAATATTCGCAGTCGGAAAACCCGAAAAGCATGGAGCCTTTTTTCACCAAGCTGAATTCGTTCGAGATTCATCCTCTTGATTCTTCGGAAGAAACGGAGCTTGTCACTGTCGTGGGAAATTCTTTTTCTGAAAATGATGTGATTGCCGAAGATGTCATGATGCCGAAGCTTAGGATAGGCGAAGTCATGGTTATTTCAAACGCCGGTTCCTATCCGCTTGTTTTTCAAAGGTTGTCTTCCGATAAAGAAAAAACGGCGCAGATTTTTTTTACCGTTGACGGAGAGATTAAGGGAAACAATGAATAATCCGAAAGCGGATTATTCATTGTTAACCATAAAATCTGCAATTTCGTAGTAATTCCTTACAGTATAAAGAATTACGAGAAATTGCCGGGAACCGCTGATTAATGCTTCCCGTATTAATCAGCGGTTCCCAAGGTATGAGTCATGCAGATTTTTTTCCGGCCTTGTTTGTCAGCGCATGAATTTTTTTTCGATCATCCGGTACGTGAAAATCAACGCTAGGAGCGCAAGCATAAGATAGACGGCGAGCGCAATCCCAAGCGGAAAAATGTCCATGCAGAAACTCAGGGCTGCAAAAACCAGAAGCGGAATTCCGGCGCAAATCCACATGATTCCGTTTGCCCTGTTGTATTTTTTTATGTCGCTTATCTTCTTTGGATCGACTTTTTGCCATGTCCAGAAATTCATGGGTTTCCGGGTCAAAAACGCATAGATTCCTACTTCTATGAATGTCAGCGCGGTTACAAAGCATGCGGCCGCAAAAATTATTTTTCCAGTCATCGATTCATTCTATATCAGCGGAATCAGTTTGTAAACCGTCAGTCCGGATTTGTCAGTTTCGGCACTTCCCACTTATAAAATTTAATTATTTATGATATTATAATAGTATGAACGAAGCGGAAAACACGTTTAATAAGTATAAGGATTTTCTCCAAGGCAAGTGGCAGAGAAAAATTTTGTTGATATGCTGGATCGTGGTTTTCATTATTTTGGGAATGGAGTTTTTCAATTTTGCTACGCTTCTGAAGCTGAGCCAGCGAGTCGATGAGATTTTCAGATATGTCATGATCAGGATCGTTATGCCTTCAGCCTTGAATTTTTCTGTTCTCATAATCGCTGCATGCGTCAGGCGGTCAGGCAGGTTTTCCACCATGACAAAGAACATGTGGGTTTCGTTCAGCATTTTTATGATCTGCTCGGTTCTTGCAATCTTCCATAATTATTTTCAAATCCTTCTGGTCTCTCCTGCCGTGGCATTTTTTATCTGCGCTGTTTTTGGTGAAGCAAAAATACTTCAGCGGCTCCTTGTACTTACGGTTCCGACTCTCATAATTTCTGCGGTCACTTTTTTGATCGATCCGAATACAGAAGAGGGGCTTTACAAAGTCCTTTCCATGATCTGCGATTTCGTTTTCATTATTTGTGCATATGTTTTTGCCCGTGCGCTCATGAAATCACAGGTGTCGCAGCTTGATTACATCCATGACTTTTACGGCAAGCAGATTGAGCTTGTGGAAGAGCTGAAAATTGAGCCTCTCACGAAGCTTTACAACCGGACTGCGCTTGACGGTGCGATTTCAAGAATCCTGAAAAGAATCAAGACGGAGAATATAAATCCCTTTCTTGTGATGCTGGACATTGATTTTTTCAAAAAAGTGAACGATGAATACGGTCATGTTGCCGGTGACAAAGTTCTCGTTGCCCTTGCTGAAATAATCAGAAAGAACATGGGATCGAACAGGAGGGCATTCAGATACGGCGGTGAGGAATTCGTTTTGATTTTTGAAGACAGCATGCCGTCGGTCGTGATTTATACGGTTCAGTCAATCCGCGCGGATTTTGCTGCTGCAAGATTTGACTTTTCCGGTGACGCGTCGTTTACCCTGAGTGCAGGAATAAGCGGAATGCCGGCAGATTTCAACGGAACCACATGGATTGATAATGCGGACAAATGTCTGTATTATGCTAAGAACAACGGGCGTAACCAAGTTAAGACCGCCGATATAGTTTATGAAGTATGAAAGATTTTGTTAATTGGGCTGTTTTGGCTCCTGGAAATATTGCCAATGCCATGGCGCGTGCAATGAATTCTCCGAATGAAAAAATCCGGCGTTATGCTGTTGCAAGCAGGGATGCCGGAAGAGCTGAAAGTTTTGCCGAAAAATATGGCTTTGAAAAATCCTACGGTTCTTATGAAGAGCTTTTGTCGGATCCGCAGGTTGATGCAGTGTACGTTTCAAATCCCCATGCATTTCATTTTGATTCAGTCATGAAGTGCCTTGAAAGCGGAAAGCACGTTCTTTGTGAAAAACCGGCCGGCTGTAACGGTGTTCAGCTTAACCAGATGATTGAAAAGGCGCGGTCAAAAAATCTTTTTTTCATGGAGGCGATGTGGACCGCTTTCAATCCTTGCATCGGGAAAATCAAGGAATGCATTGCCAATGGAGCGATCGGAAACGTGCTTCACGTTCTTTCATATTTTTGCAACAAAAATGATTTCGATCCGAAAAGCAGGCTGTGGGCACCGGAAATGGCAGGCGGCGCGCTTTTGGACGTGGGAATCTACAACATTTATTTTTCGATGCTCATGAACGATTTTGTTCCTGTCGTGAACTACGGATCAAACGTGCGCTTCCAAAACTCCGTCGATGCATGGGAGAGCGTGAGCCTGGTTTTTGAAAACATGGTTACCGCAACATTTGAAAGTGCCGTGGGTCTTCCGTTTTACCATGAAGAGCATGATGCATTCATATATGGATCGAAGGGATTCATAAAGGTAAAGGATTTTTTTATGGCTCAGAAGGCTGAAATCCATTTGTATCCGAGCAGAAAGGCAGGTTCAAAAAGAACGGAAATCATAGAGGCGCCGTTCAGGGTAAACGGTTATGAATATGAGCTTGAAGAGGCTACCGAATGCATTTTAAACGGAAAAACAGAAAGTTCCGTCTATCCGCATAGCCATTCAGTCCAATTATGTGGTATAATGGATGATCTCCGAAGAAAGTGGAATTTTAAATACCCGTTTGAAGAATAGGGCAGGGAGAAAAAGATGATCTCATATTTTGTTTGTCTGGCAGTACTTATTTTGGTTTTGACTTTGGCGGCTTTTGCAATAGTCCGTTTCATAAACAAATTCAGGAGAAGGAAAGGCGGCCATAAAACCTTGATCTGCGGCTTTATCGCATTGGTTCTTTTCTTTGTTTCGTTTGGTCTCGGAATCTTCTGGATTTTTTCTTATGATAAAATCACTTCGTCAATGACGCTGCTTCTTCTGACGTTCATCATAATAACGAATGCCGCGGCGTTGATATGTGCGTTTTCAGGAATCATCAAGCCGAATAAAACCAGGGTCGGAAAAGTTTTCTGCGTGCTTGTTTTTGTTTTTGACACGCTTTTCATCGGATACATAATCTATTCCGTGAATAGTTTTTTCAATAGCAATCCTCCTGAAGAAGTGAAAATAGAAAAACCGGTTTCCTGATCAAGCAGTGTTTTCTTAGAGATTCTTTTCATCCAACACCGTGAGGGTGTCGCACAAGAGACCTTGGTATGAACGGCCGTCGTTCAGCATGTTTGAAAAGTCCGTGAACTGCCCGATGATTTCTATGTATGTTTCTTCCGGCGGAAAATCATCGGGGTAAACTTTGTCGCCTTTGAGCATGAAGTCGATTCCTGCCTGACAGCATGCGGTTGGATCATAGACGACGCAGTAGTAGAACCTTTGCTGTGAATCCGGCTCTACGACTGTAAAAAACTGGCCGCGCATTTTGATTGTCTTTCCATAATATTTTTCAGGCTCTATCGCCATGTCAAAATCAAGCGAAGACATTATGTTGTAGTTCATGTCGGAAAGGTCTATGTCGATTTTACCGCTCTTTTTATTTTCAGAAGATTTTTCCCCTGAACTTTTTTTTGCGGCGTTTTCTTCCACAAGATTTTCGGTTACGGTAGAGGGCGTGGCGGAATCTTCATTGCCCTGAATTTCCGGTATGGGTTCCGTTATTACGGAATCTGTTCCGTCAAGGTCGCTTATGGCTTTGACAGATTTGGTTTTTCCGCATCCGGTCAAGCAGAGCGGAATCAAGCAGAGCAATAAAATATGAATGCATTTTTTCATGGTTTTTCCTCCATAATCTGAGGTCATCTTCTTCTTAAGATTTTCCCCATGACAAAGCATATCACAAATAATAAAAAATCAACAGCCACTATGGTCGAACCTACGGGTGTTCCTGAAATAATTGATATGAGGATTCCGACAAGCGCACAGACTATGGAAGATGCGGCTGAAAATATCGTTACGTTCTTGAAATTCTTGAAAATGAACATCGCTGAAACCGCCGGGAAAATTATGAGCGCGGAAATCAGAAGTGAGCCGACAAGATTCATTGCAAGCACGATTATGACGGCAATGAAAACTGCCATTATGAGATTGTAGAGGAAAACGTTCGTTCCTGAAGCCTTTGCAAAATCTTCGTCAAATGTGATTGCGAAAATCTTGTTGTAGAAAAATATGAAAAGCAGTATGACCGCGATGCTCAGCACAACCGAAATTATCACGTCCGTTTTTGTGAGCGTGAGGATGGATGTGGAACCGAACAATGTAGTGCATACGTCGCCCGAAAGATTTGTCTTCGGTGAAAAAATGTTCATGAGAAGATATCCGAATGCAAGCGCCGAGGTTGAGATGAGCGCAAGGCTTGTGTCACCCTTGATCTTTGAATTCTGCTTTCCGCATAAAAGTATTATTGCAAAAATGGTCGTGACCGGAAGGATAAAATATGTGGGCGTGGTGATTTTCAAAACCGATGCCAAAGCCAAAGCTCCGAATGCAGTGTGGCTAAGCCCGTCACCGATGAACGAAAATCTTTTTAAAACGAGCGTCACTCCTAGAAGTGAAGAGCACAATGCGATGACCACTCCTGTAATCACTGCATACTGGACGAAAGAAAACTGAAAGTAACTTGCGATTTTTTCAAAGACATCTGCCATTTTATTCACCCATTCTATAAATATGTTTTGCGTATTTTTCTGCAGCCGCAATGTCGTGGCTAATCATTACGATTGTAAGTCCTTCTTCTTTGTTGAGCTTTTCGATGAGGGAATACATTTCTTCTGTAGCATCGGGATCAAGTCCTGTCACAGGCTCATCAAGAATCAGCATTTTTTTTGCGGTGCACAAAGCCCTTGCAAGCAAAACGCGCTGCTGTTGTCCGCCGCTTAGCTCTGAAAAACTTTTTTTCCTCAGCTTGGGGATTCCGAGCAGGTCAAGGTTTTTGAGCGCAGATTTTTTGTGCTTTTTCGTGTAGAACGGAAGCCAACCCAAATCATTCTGGCATCCGGAAAGAACGACTTCCCACACTGATGCAGGAAAATTCCTCTGGTATTCTTTTTGCTGCGGAAGATATCCTGCTTCATTTTTTTTAAGCCCGCCGTCGAATTTTATTTCACCCGAAACAGGAGGCAGAAGTCCGAGCAGAGTTTTCATCAGGGTTGATTTTCCCGAACCGTTTTCACCGATGATGTAGAGATAATCGTTTTTTTCTATTTTTAGCGAAATATCTTTTGCGACGATTTTTGCGCCGTAACCTATGCACAGCCGTTCACATTCAATCAAAGCCATAGCCTACCTCAAGCTCTCAAGATTTTTTTTCATTGCAGAAATATAAGTCTTTCCGTTTTTGATGTCCGAATCGGTGGCAGACTGCATTGAATCCATGACGATGATCTTTGCATCCTTTGCCTTTGAATTTGCAATGACCGTCCTTGCTATCTTCTGATCCGACTTTTCAAGCACGAAAACTTTTTTTGCGGCAAGCTCATCGACTTTTTTTCCGAGGAATGCAATCGTCTTGAAGCTGGCTTCGCTTTCTGCAGAACATCCGAGAAATGCCGCGTAATAGTCCAGGTTGTAGTCATCGGTAAAATATCTGAACGGAAATCTGTCGCAGAAAATCAGTGTCTTTGAATCAAGGGAATCGCATGCAGTTTTGAATTCATCGTCAAGCTCATCAAGCTGCTTTATGTATGCTGAAAGATTTTTTTCAAACGATTCAGAATCTTCCGGTAAAAGCCTGCATATTTCAGCCGTGATTTTTTTGCATAGCGTCTTTGCATTTTTCACGGAAAGCCAGACATGCTCGTCGTATTCGGTTTCCTCTACTTCTTCTTCCTCACATTCTTCTTCGGCTTCCATTCCTTCCACAAGCTCTTCTTCCTTTATGCCGTCACCGAGAATTTTCATGAGGTTTATTTCCACAAGATTTTTGTTCGTCTTGTTTTTGAGCGCGCTCTGTATCCATGCATCGGATTCACCGCCTACATAAATCAGAATGTCGCAGGTCGAAAGATTTATCATGTCTTTCGTCGTCGGAGTGAAGCTGTGCATGTCGACTCCGTTTTTCATGAGCAGCGAAAGATTTATTTTTTCATTGGATCCAGTTATCTGCCTTACCCAATCATATTCCGGGAAGATTGTGGCAACTATGCTGATGCCATCTTTTTTTCCGCCGGACGGTTCTTTTTTGCTGCATGAAAAAACAAGCGGTACGATCATTGCAACGAAGATTGCCGCCGTTAAAATCCTAGTGTTTCTTTTCATTTTTCTGACATTCCTTGCATATGCCGTAAAATACAGTTTTAAAAGAGTCAAGTGAAAAACCATGGTTCTTCAAAAGATGCTTCTTTATGATTTCCAAATCTGAACATTCCAGGTGGATGAGCTTTCCGCATTTCTCGCACTTCAAGTGAAAATGATTCCCGGTGCTGCAGTCGTCTTCTCCGATGTATTCAAAGCATGCGGCAGATTTTTCATCAACGAAGTATTTGTTGATGATGTGCTCGTTCGTCATTTTTTCAAGGCTTCTGTAAATGGTTGCGGTGCCGACGCATATGTTCTTGCTCGCGCAATATTCCTTGATGTCTTCGACTGTAAAATGACTTCCGGAAGTGCTCTTTGCAAAATCCAGCAAAAAATCACGCTGCTTTGTTCTGTAAGAAATTTTTGTCTGCTCCTGAGCCATGCTTTGACCTTTATGTTTTTGAATTTGATAACCGCTCTCAAATTACATTAAATTCGCTCAGAACATTGAAAACCCGATACTCATCGACAAGTACCTTTCAGGTACAGAGCTTGAGGTCGATGCTATCTGTGACGGCGAGGAGATCCTTATCCACGGTATCATGC
>JAFOTA010000154.1 GCA_017421145.1 Treponema sp. | reverse complement strand
GAGAATGGATATGACGGTTATGAAAATAGATGCACAGCCGATTGCCGATTTTATGTACTTTGTCAAAATGTTGTCGGTGCGCAACGCTGGTTTTTCATTCATGTAGCGTTCAAGTACCGGTTCACCGCCGAATGCCATGGCCGCAAGAGTATCCATAATCAGGTTGATCCAAAGAATCTGGACGATAGAGAACGGCTCGACAATTCCAAGGACTGGAGCAAGGATGTTCATGAGCAAGGTGCTGATGTTAACAGTAAGCTGGAAAATAAGGAATTTACCAACGGATTTTGCCATTGTCCTACTGTTCAAGACACAATCTTTTATAGAAGTCAATGAGTTGTTGAGAATAACCACATCTCCGGCTTCCTGAGCAACCGCTGTTCCGTCACCCATTGCAAAACCGATGTCGGCTTGTTTGAGCGCAGGAGCATCATTAACTCCGTCTCCCGTCATACCGCATACATTTTCAAGCTGCTGTGCAATAGATACAAGGCGTTTTTTATCAAGCGGCTTTGCACGGCTGACCACCCTGAGGAACGGCATCTTTGATTTCAGCTCTTCATCAGACATCTTTTCCAATGTTTCATGCGTAAGGACAACATCCGTACTTTCATTTTTAAGGATACCTGCTTCTTTTGCAATTGCAACGGCAGTTTCCTCTGCATCACCAGTAACCATAACGACCTGGATTCCGGCTTTGTTCAAAATCTTGACGGTTTCTATGGCATCCTTGCGGACATTGTCGCGGAGACAAAGCACGGCCTGAAGAACAGTTTTTCCATTTGCAATCTTCGCAACAGAAAGAAGCTTCATCGTGCGTTTTGCCTCATTAATCATCTGCTCTTCAACTTTCTTTTTGTCTTCTGCAGTAAACGGTTTTTCTTCACCATTCGGAAGGACATAATGAGTTACCTGATTGATGATATTTTCAGTTGCACCCTTCCAATAAATCGTTCCGTCTTTAAGAGTTACGGTCGCACACTTCTTTTCTGAATCGAATCCGCTGATTTCTGCAACCTTTGAAGGATCATTTTTGGAATCATCATATCCGTTGTTCAAGGCATAGGTAAGCAATGCACGGTCCATGTTGTTGCTTCCGATAGCAGCGCCTTCAGATACTTTCGCAAGATTGTTCAAAGTGATTGCTTCGATAAACTCTGAATCGATTATACTGTTGGAAACCGCACCGTCACCAGTTATAAACTCGACGAGAGACAGATTTCCTTCCGTGATTGTTCCGGTCTTGTCACTGAACAGGATATTCATATATGCGCTGTCAGAAAAAGCAGCCTTATGACTTACAAGAATGTTTTTCTTGTACATTGATTCCGTATTCATTGACTGAACAAGACTGTTCATCATCGGGAGTCCTTCAGGAACAGCCATGATGACGATTGAAGCCATAAGCATTACAGCTTCTGCAACAAGGAGAAGGATTGTCACGACAAGCTTTCCTTCCGCCCATCCGTTGTTTATAAGGGAGAACACAACATGCAGGACACCGGCAATAGCAGCGGCAGTCACACCGATTTTACCGATACCGGTAGCCACTTTTTCAAGTTTCAGGCTTGAAGTATCCTTTCTTTCCTCTTCTTCATCATCATCTGTAAGTGCCTTGTTAATCTTTCCAAGTTCAGATGCATCACCGATAACCGTCGCAACCATATAGCCTTCGCCTGAAGTAACGACAGATCCCATGAACACTTTGGATTCAGAGGCATAATCCGTGCTTTCGGCTTCTTCCATTGTAGCGGTCGCTTTTTTTGTTTCATCGCGTGATTCACCGTTCAATGCCGCCAGAGAAACATTTATCGTGCCTTCGAACAAAAGACCGTCAACAGGAACTTTGTCACCGGCCTGGATAAGAACCGTGTCACCCTTTACGATTTCGCTCGTAAGGATTTTAATCAGCTTGCCGTTACGGATGACTTTTGCATAAGTCTTATTGTATTCTTCCTGCAAAGCTTCACTTCGGGATGTATTCCTATATTCCGACAAAGTGCTGAATCCCGTTGCCAGTGCGATTGCAATCACAATACTGACGATTTCAACGACATCGTTTCCGCCGCTCAATGCAGGTACAAAATGTCCCAAGACCGCAAGCACAATCTTTAATACCAAGGCAGCGCACAATACCTTTATCCAGATATCATCAAATGCCCCGATGAACATTTTCCAAAGGGATTCTTTTTCCTTTTTCGAAAGTTCGTTCGTTCCGTTCTTTGATTTGCTTTCTGAAACCTGAGAATCAGAAAGGCCGTTCATCAAATCCGTTTTGTTAATCGGCTCCATAATATATTTCCACCTCTTTTGGTTTTAAATCCAGAAAAAAATGCACAGGCAGATTTTCCGATTTATGAAAAAGGGATGCCCAAAATTACATTAACTTTGGACATCCTCATTTCATTCGATAAATCTATCCGAATACATTTTGATTTCTGAACAGTTTTTTATGGAACCTCTAAAAAGTCATTGAAAATGAGTTTTTAGAGATGCCCTTTATTTGAATCTTTTTGCTACTTCAGTAATGTATGATGCCTGAATTCCTTCACCGACAGCATTGAATTTCCATTCGCCCTCATGCCTGTAGACTTCACCGAAGATTATGCCTGTGCTTCCTGAATAATTGTCAGTCAAGTTGTAGCGGCACAATTCAGTGTTGTTGGTCTTGTTGACGACGCGGATGAACGCATTCTGCACCAATCCGAAATGCTGCTTTCTTTCATTTGCCTTATAAATATTCACGGCAATAACGATCCTGTCATATTCTGCCGGAACTTTTGTAAGATTGATTGAAACCTGCTCATCATCGCCTTCACCACCGCCGGTAAGGTTGTCTCCATGATGATACACAGATCCAGATTTATGCTTCAAGTTATTGAAGAAAACAATGTCATCTTCTGACGCAAGCTTTCCGTTTTTCAAAAGATACACAGAAGCATCGCAGTCAATGTCTTCTTTTGGAGCGCTCAACAATGAGGCAAAAAATCCTTTTTTCTGCTCCTGCTGCACTTCATCCCATCCGAGACCTACGCGGATTTCTGTCAAACCGGGGTTCTCTTTGGTCAAGCTTACTTTCTGACCTTTTGAAAGACTTATAGCCATAATTTTTCTCCTTAAATTTTAATAACCATATCTGGCAATAACATCATACACATCGGAGCAACCCCTCAAGGCTTCTCCGATTGCAGAAAATTTCCACTCATCATTATATCTGTAGACGGCACCTGCAATTAAGGCCGTTGCATCTGGATTTACGTCTTTCATGTCAAAACGGCAGATTTCTTCACCGGTTTCTGAATTGCAAAGCCTGATGAAAGCGTTTTCCAAATCTGCAAAAGACTGCGAGCGTTCGACTGCATCATAGATGTTCATGAAGACTACAATTTTTTTGACTTCTGGAGGAATATCAGAAAGATCAATCTCAATGACCTCATCATCACCCTCTCCTTCTCCCGTCAAATTATCTCCGCCATGCACAATGCCGTAAAGAGACTCATTTGCAAAATAGACACAGCATTCATCGATGTCTTCGTCTGAAATAACTTTGTCATTTTCATCAAGAAGGACGCATGATGCATCACAGTCAATGTCATCATCTCCAGATGAAACCTCATCCCAACCAAGGCCAACCATGAGTTTTTTAAGCTCAGGCTTTCCTTTTGTCAAATCAACTTTCTGTCCTTTCGTCAAACTGATCGCCATGATTACCAGCCTTTCATCATCAGATGATTATTCGACTTCAATTCCAAAGTGACCGCAGAGAGCCGCAAGTCCACCCTGGAATCCGCTTCCGATAGCATTGAATTTCCATTCGCCGTCTTTTTTATAGAGTTCCCCGACAACAATGGCTGTTTCAATAGAAAAATCTTCTCCAAGATCATAGCGGATAAGCTCTTCTTCTGTATCCTGATCCACAATACGTATGAATGCATTGCTTACCTGACCGAAGTTCTGTCCGCGGACATCAGCATCGTAAATAGTACATGTGAATGCAATCCTTTCGATGTTTGCCGGAACTTTTGAAAGATCGACCATAATCTGCTCGTCATCGCCGTCACCGCCGCCTGTACGGTTGTCACCCATGGATTCAACGGCTCCGCTAGGATGCTTTGTATTGCTGTAGAAAATAAATTCCTTTTCTGTCGGGCATTTTCCATTTGCGCCTACCATAAAAGCAGATGCATCCAAGTCAAAGTCCGCTCCGTCATATGCATTTACATCCCAACCAAGTCCTACCATGAGATGCTTGATTGCGGGCTTTCCTTTTGTCAAATCAACTTTCTGACCTTTTGAAAGACTTATAGCCATAACAATCGCTCCTTATAAAAAAATTAAATCAGACTTCAATTCCATAGTAGTTGCAGAGAGCTGCAAGTCCACCCTGGAATCCGCTTCCGATAGCGTTGAATTTCCATTCACCGTTATTTCTATAAAGCTCACCGACAACGACGGCTGTTTCAATAGAAAAATCTTCGCCAAGATCATAGCGGACAAGTTCTTCACCGGTTGCCTGATTTAAAAGATGGATGTAAGCATTGTTTACCTGACCGAAATTCTGTCCGCGTGCATCTGCATCATAAATAGTACATGTGAATGCAATTCTTTCGATGTTTGCAGGAACTTTTGAAAGATCGACCATAATCTGCTCGTCATCGCCGTCTCCATCACCGGTACGGTTGTCACCCAGTGATTCCACTGAACCGCTTGGATGTTTCGGATTGCTGTAGAAAATGAATTCCTGATCTGACGGACATTTTCCATTCGCACCCGCCATAAATGCAGATGCATCCAAGTCAAATTCCGCGCCCTCGAATGCATTTATATCCCAGCCAAGGCCAACCAGAATATTCTTAAGCCCTGGGTTTCCTTTTGTCAAATCAACTTTCTGACCTTTTGAAAGACTAACAGCCATAACAAACGCTCCTGTAATTTTTTAAAATGCCGCCCGGAAAATTCAATCTCCGGACAGATTCAGTATACAATAAGCTAACCCGACACACAAGCATCGGGAAAGCAACCTGCATTTTCAAATGACAAGCCCGAAAATCAGTTGACCTTTTTCTGAGGTGTACCGAATTTTGAACCGAATT
>JAFOTA010000153.1 GCA_017421145.1 Treponema sp. | reverse complement strand
TCTTTTGTCTCCGTATAAATATACCAGCTTCCGTCATTTTCCTGTTTTACAATCGTGTAGTATTGCCCGTCCTTTGACATGCATGATTTTCCGTTTGCCCAAACTGATGCCGCGGTCAATAAAAAGCTGATCAGAATCAACGAAATTTTCTTCATTTGATAAACGTTTCCTTCTATTATATTTTGATTGAATCATATCATTTAATAGAAACAAAATCGAGCCGGTACATGCAGATTTTTTGTGAATTTGCTGAAATCTACCTGATCGGGTAGTTTACAGATTGGAGATTCAAAAATATAATAAAAGTTACATAATTTGTCGCTTTCAGAACCTTATAATAATTTTTTTATTGCAAATAAAAAAGTGTGTGTTATACTTTTAAGGTAACTTAAAAAACGTAGGTTTGGCAACCGGATATGGAGGGTCGTCAAAAAAAGTTTTGTTTACATGCTGATGCATGAAGGTGATTTTATGAGTATTTATGCCATCTATCTGGTGTTCTTTGGAATTTCCACCATTATCGGTGTACCGTTGCTTTCTTCCTTTCAGATAACGCAGATAAAGGGAGGAACTTATGCAGAATGGTTTTCAAACATCGGTGCAACGTTCGGGCCTGCAACCGGCGTTGTGATTGTCGTAGGACTGATTTCCTATTATATGATGAAACCGCTTTTGTCTGCGATCAAGGAAGCTGAAAAAAGGGAGCTTACTTATGAAGAAAAACTTAAGGCCGGCAAGGTTCTAAACAAGCTCAACGTCGTCACTATCATTTCCCTCGTCCTTGGTTATCTGGTCGGTAACGGATCCACGATCATCATAAAGACGCTTACAGGAAAGGTTGCCTATTCCACGATGGACATATGTTTCATTATGGTTTTGATCCTTCTTTATGCGGCCATTGCCATTGAATATTCGATTACCGGATTTTCGGTCTTAGCAAGCAAAATCATTTCCACATTGAAGATTCAGTCCACTGACGGGATAAAGACAAAATCTTTTTCTTGGACGATGATGGAGGTCGTCATCCTGATTATCCTCTTCTGCTGTTGGCATGTGTTCTGCAGCGGTTACAGTGCGATCCGCCACCAATGGACTATGGACGTGTTTTTATTGAAAGCGGCGGTCGGATATCTTTATGGATTTACATTCACCGTTCCTCTTTTCATAATCATTTTGAGGTCGTTGAGAGGAAGATTCAAGGCAACTATTAATCAGGTTGCAAAAATCAGGGAAAACGGAGATTTGGTTTCCAGATTGAGCATCAGCGCATTTGATGATTTCGGTGTCGTCATGTCCGAGACAAACAAGCTCATGGATTTCCTGAAGAATTCTTTGACGGCGTTGAAGAATGAAAATATCCGCGTCGATTCTGATGCAGGGGAGCTTTTGGCCGTTACCGAAAATTCTTTCTCAGGCATCACCGAGATCGTCACTTCATTTGAAAATATGACCAAGCAGACCGAAAGGCAGGACAAGCTTCTTGACGGCGCGAAGACGAATATCGAAAAGCTCAACGAAAAGGCTTTCACCGTAAGCCAGATTATGGAAAATCAGGCTGAGTCCGAAAAAGAAAATGCGCTTTCCATCGGAGAGATGGTTTCCAATTTGTCAGAGATTACCAGTCTGATTGAAAAGGCTCAGGTTCTTTCACAGGAACTTACGCAGCAGTCATCAGTCGGTAAAAATGAAGTTGAAAAGAGCCAGCAGGTCATAAACGAGATTTCTGAAAAATCAAAGAAGATGAACGACGTTCTTCAGGTTATTGATTCCGTTGCTAACCAGACGAACCTTCTTGCTATGAATGCGGCAATTGAAGCTGCCCATGCCGGTGAAGCGGGAAAAGGTTTTGCGGTTGTCGCAGGAGAAATCAGAAAACTTTCGGAAGACACCCAGAGATCCGCCCGTGACATCAGTAAGATTATCAGTGAAATTGTTTCCGCAATCCAGACGGGAGAGCAGAGCATGTACGACACAAAGAGCGCGTTCGTAAAAATCAGCGAAAAGATTGACGTGCAGTCCGATGCGGTCGGTGAGATTTCAAAATCCGTCATGCTCCAGACCGACAAGGCGAACACGGTTCTTTCAAACACGAATCAAATCACGAACAAGATTTCGGAAGTGAATGAGCTTATAAAGAGCCAGACCGGATACACGAACGAAATTAAAAACGGAGTCGATGACATAGTTAACCTTGCCGCGGTCGTAAACGGAGCGATGCAGGAATCAGAAATTGTCATCAAGGATTTCTCGAATTCGTTTATGACGGTAAAGGAAAAGGCAGAGCAGAACAAGACTTCTGTTCTGAACACCACACGTGAGCTTGGAAAGTTCAAGATGTAAAATTGTTTTGCCTATATGATTCTAGACTGCCGGGTTCATTTTTTACTTGAGCCTGACGGTCTTTTTTTTCTGATTTTGGATTTCAATTTCGTTATGGAAAAACTCTCTTTTTATTTCAAGAAACTCCTGCATGCGTTCCAGCAGTATGAAGAGATTTGCACGGTCTTCAAATTCAGCCCGTTGTTTCGGAAGCGGTTTTGTTTTCATTTTCTCACGTATTTCCATAAGAGATGAAAGCAGGCTTTGAACGTCATTGTCCTTGTGATATTCGCACGAAACTTTTTCCAAAAAATCTGCGGCAAGAGGAGCCGTATCCGGAACCGTCATTATGTTTTTTACGCATTTGTACATTTCATGCAGAATCATTGCCTGTCGTTCGCGCATCAAAAGATATCGTGTGTCAAAAGTGTCTTTGCTTGTAAACTGATTGTTGAAATTTTCTTCCGCCTGTTTTTTTGCGGTAAAGAGGCTTTGGTTCAATGATGCAAAACAAGATCCGTCGTAATCTGCAAAACCCGGATCAAGAATCCTGAGGGACATCCGGTGGAGCATGGCTTTGATTTTTTCGTCCGTCTGTGATTTGAGTTCTTCTATATAATCAGTTTTTTTGTGAAGGAAAATGTTTACAAGAATTCCGAACCCAACGCCAATCACAAAAAGGAGGACTTCATTTAAAATTTCTTCCGGTCCTGTCTTACCAAGCGAGATGAAATGCGAAATCAATACGGAATCCATCGCCATTGAAGAAATCCATCCGCGGAATTGGCACAGCAAAATGAAGAGCGCAAGATAAACGAAAAACACCTGGACTGAAAATCCGAAAATATTGAAAAGAACTGATGAAATGGCAAGTGCGGCGGCAAATGCAATAAAACGTGAAAGGGCGGTACGGAGAGTTTCTTTTTTTGTAGGCTGCACGGAAAGAATCGCGACTATTCCTGCGGAAACTGGAAACTCAAGATGAAGTAGCTGCGCGGTAATAATTGCAATCACAGCTGCCAAAGTGATTTTAAATGTGTTTATAAAAATCTGCCTAAGCGGAAATTTTTTCAAAAGCTTCACCCTGTTTTATAATATGCAAAAAAAAATGAATTTTCAATACCGTGCGTTCAGGTTGATTAAATCTTTTCTATAGGATATCCTATATCCGAAGGGTATCATTAAAGTTTTCTGCTCACGGATTTTTGATGCTTAAAAAAAATGAGGAAAGAGAAAATGAAAAAAATTGTTGCTTTTGTTTTGCTGCC
>JAFOTA010000152.1 GCA_017421145.1 Treponema sp. | reverse complement strand
TCACCGACCACGGCAGCCCTGAGAGCACGGTGGATTGCAACCAAAGGAA
This sequence comes from Treponema sp., assembly GCA_017421145.1. The sequence continues at coordinate 10,774 of JAFOTA010000152.1, read as the reverse complement.
CCTTGAACCCAGGATTTTCCTCAAGCCCCTGGACGCTCAGTGTGATTACCGGAACGTTTTCAAAACCGGCATCCTTAAGCGCACGCCTTATGAACGCCGCATAGTTCGTTGCACGGCATCCGCCTCCGGTCTGGGACATAAGTATGCTGGTATTGTTTATGTCGTATTTTCCGCTTTGGAGTGCGGCAATCATCTGTCCTGTAACGAGTATTGAAGGATAGCACGCATCGTTGTTCACATATTTGAGGCCGACTTCAACCGCTTTCGGATCCACGGCATCAAGAATAACGAGATTGAATCCGCTGTAAGTGAAAGTGTGCTGGAACAGACGGAAATGGATCGGGCTCATCTGAGGACAAAGGATAGTGTGCTTATTTTTCATTTCCTTGGTGAATATACGCCTATGGTAAGCGGCGCTTTTCACCGGGAGCTTTTTTCCGCTTCTCTGCCTTGCCTTGACTGCTGCAATGAGCGAGCGGATCCTTATCCTTACTGCACCAAGATTGCTTCCTTCATCGATTTTTATGAGGGTGTACATGCGGCTCTTGGCCTTCATGATTTCGTCAACCTGATCTGCGGTAACGGCATCAAGACCGCATCCGAACGAAGTGAGCTGCACAAGTTCCAGATCCGGCATCTGGGAAGCAAAGGCGGCTGCCCTGTAAAGCCTGTTGTGATAGACCCACTGGTCCATTACGCGCAAAGGACGCTCAATCTGGCCGAGGTGTGCGACTGAATCTTCCGTGAACACTGCAAGACCAAGCCCGTGGATCATCTCTGGAATTCCGTGGTTGATTTCCGGGTCAAGGTGGTAAGGACGGCCCGCAAGAACAATACCGTTGGCACCATGGCGGATCATGTCTTCGATCGCTTCTTCTCCGGCAGCCTCAACGTCCTTCTTGAATTTTTCCTGCTCAGCCCATGCAGCGTCGACCGCTTTTTTGACCCTCTGTGCGGTAAGCGTCCTGAAATGAGGTGAAAGGACTTCATAAAGCCTCTCGGAAAGCCTGTCCTTATCATAAATAGGAAGGAAAGGATTCAGATAGAGGATTGATTCGTTCTGCCTTATCTGGTCTATGTTGTTCCTGAGCACTTCCGAATAGCTTGTGACGATCGGACAGTTGTAATGGTTTCCGGCACCTGCGTCTTCCTGCTTTTCATAAGGCGCACATGGATAGAAGATGAATTTGCATCCGCTGCTCAAAAGGCTCTCAAGATGACCGTGGCTGATTTTTCCCGGATAGCATACTGATTCAGAAGGAATGGTTTCAAGTCCCTTTTCATAGATGCCCCTGCTTGATCTGGGTGAAAGCCTTACGCGGAAACCAAGCTCGGTGAAGAAAGTAAACCAGAGCGGATAGTTTTCATATATATTGAGGACACGGGGAATTCCGACGTCTCCCATGGTCGCTTTTTCCGGCGGAAGAGGTTTGTATTGGAAAAGCCTCTTGTATTTCCAGTCAAAAAGATTTGCAAGATGCTTTGTGTCAACCTGGTCATCAAGCTGTGAAGCTTCCTTGTTGCTTGCATCGACTATTACATCGTCCTTGCCAAGTTCCGCTCCCCTTTCGCACCTGTTTCCGGTCACGAATTTTTTTATTGAGCGGTCGGTCGTAAACGTGTTGATCGTAAGGAGGCAGTTGTTCGAGCATTTTCCGCAGCGGCGCAGCTCAAGGTCAACCTTGAAGGTTTCAAGCTGATCAAGGCTTGCAATTGAAGACCTTATGTCTTTCGGGGTCTGGTCAGGATCATCCGGCTTCGGTCGGCGGAGGTCTTCCCACTGATCCTGTGCAATAAGGGCAGATCCGTATGCACCCATGAGACCTGCGACATCAGGACGGAAAACGTTCACCCCGGAGATTTTCTCAAATGCACGGAGTACGGCATCATTGTTGAACGTTCCTCCCTGCACCACGACTTTCTTACCGATTTCTTCAGCGTTTCTGAGCTTTATTACTTTGAAAAGCGCGTTTTTGATTACCGAATATGAAAGTCCGGCCGAAATATCCGCAACGGTCGCACCCTCTTTCTGAGCCTGTTTTACTCGGCTGTTCATAAAAACAGTGCAACGGGTTCCCAAATCTACCGGTTTCGGAGCCTGAAGCGCAATTTTTGAAAATTCCTGTACGTTCATTCCCATTGTACGGGCAAAATTGTCAAGGAAGCTTCCGCATCCCGAAGAACATGCTTCGTTAAGCTGAATGGAAGTGATGGCACCGTCTTTCATGCGGAGGCACTTCATGTCCTGACCGCCTATGTCCAAAAGGAATTCCACTCCCGGAACAAAAAAATCAGCGGCACGGTAATGCGTGATCGTCTCAACTTCACCTGCATCAACCCCGAGGGCTGCCTGGAAAAGAGCTTCTCCGTATCCTGTTGAAACCGAACGGGCAATATAGCAGTCTTTCGGAAGTATGGAATAAAGCTGTTTCAGCACGCGGACGGCAAGATCAACGGGATTTCCTGCATTCACGTCATAAAAACGCCAGAGGATTGCGCCGTTTGTATCAGTGAGCACCGCCTTGGTCGTCGTGGAACCTGCATCAAGTCCAAGGAAAACAGGTCCCTTTGCTTTTGAAAGGTCTCCTGAAAGCGCTTTTTCCTGTGCATGGCGCTTAAGGAATTCATCCAGCTCTTCCTGATTTTTGAAAAGCGGTTCAAGACGCTGGACTTCCTGCATTTCGGCCCCCACAAGATTCTTGAGGTTCTCGCGGAATTCCGAAATGGTTGAAAAAGCTTTCTGATTCCTGCTGATTCCCTTTATGGTACGTTCGGCAGAATAAGCGGCTCCGGTTGCAACGAAAAGCTGGCTGTTTTCAGGAACGATGGTCTCCTCTTCTGAAAGCTTGAGGGTAACGACGAAACGCTCCCTGAGCTGATCCAAAAAGTGAAGCGGACCACCCAAGAAAGCCACATGACCGCGTATAGGCTTACCGCAAGCAAGCCCCGAAATCGTCTGTGAAACTACGGCCTGGAAAATAGAAGCCGCAATGTCTTCACGGCGCGCTCCTTCATTTATAAGAGGCTGCACGTCAGTCTTTGCAAAAACTCCGCACCGGGCGGCAATCGGATAAATGGTTCCGGCACCTTTTGCAAGCTCGTTGAGTCCTATGGCATCTGTTTCGAGCAGGGCGGCCATCTGGTCGATGAATGCACCCGTACCTCCGGCACAAGTACCGTTCATGCGCTGTTCAACTCCGCCCTTGAAATATGTGATTTTGGCATCTTCACCGCCAAGCTCAATCACGACGTCGGTTTCCGGTATAAGACGGCGGACTGCTGTAGTAGCTGCGACCACTTCCTGAATAAAAGGAATCCCGAGCCACTGTGAGACTGAAAATCCGCCTGAGCCTGTGACTTTTACGCTTATCGTCTGGTCTTTTCCTGCCGGAAGTTCTGATTCAAGTGCATCGAAGCATTTTGAAACGACGCTTATGATCGTATTTCTTATATCCGCCCTGTGCCTTTCATACGCACCGTACAAAAGCTTGTCATTTTCACCGAGGGCAACGACCTTCACGGTGGTGGAACCAACGTCGATTCCTATGCGCACCGGTACGGCCATCGGTTTGACAGAAGAAATTGAAGACAAATCACTTGACTCGATATTCATAAAAAACCCCTTACAAAAAGACCGCCGGAAAAAAAGCAGTCCGTCCGCCTACAAGAAAGGCATATTCCAGAAGGATAACAAATATTAAAAAAAAATCAAAGGGGGTCGGAAATCTGAATTTCGTCCCCCAGGACAACCTGTGAATAATCATTTGAACCGGAAAGAGTTACCAGCGATTCAACCATTATCTGATCTTCCTCGCTGCCCTTTATCATGTATACGGTCCCTCCGTCCACAGAAAGTTTTCCGCATGCAATGACCTTGCCGTTTCTAACGACCGATACAGGAACAAGGCTTCCGTCACCGGCTTTTGAAACATAGCCTGAATACACGGATTTTTCTATATACAGCTGCATTCTGCGTGCATTCACCTTGCCCGATACGATTCCGTGGATTTTCTTTCCGTCTTTTGTGCAGAAAGCCTGCATAAGGTCGTTGTACTGATTTCCGGCAGATGAAAGGTTCTTGTTTTTTTCGGCAAGAGAGTCCCTTTCGCTTGCAAGAGCCTTGTTTTCGTCCTCAAGTTTCTTGTAATCCGCACGGAGCTTTTCTGATTGTGCCGAAAGCTCTGCATTGGCCGAAGCAAGTGCATTTTTTTCCGCAGCAAGGGAATCCATGTCTCCGGCAACGGCTTTTGATGCTGCGGCAGAAGCTTCATCCCTTTCCGCAATCAAAGACGCTTTTTCAGAAGCCCAGCTCTGTTCCATGGCCGCCTTTTCTGATGCCCATGATGATTCCATCGATTCACGCAGGCTGTCCCACCCCTCTTTTTCCTTGGTCAATGCTGAAAGCTCGCTTGTAAGGCTTGATTTTTCGGCTGAAAGGCTTTCGTTCGCACCTGAAAGTTCGGCATTGGTCGCTGCAAGGGTTTCTTTTTCGCTTGCAAGTGCCGCATTTTTTGTTTCAAGTTCATTTTTTTCTTCAGTGAGAGTGCCGTTCTGGGTCAAAAGGCTTTCTTTTTCACCTTCAAGACCTTCAATCTGCGCGGTCATCTCCGTTTTTTCGGTTTCCAAAGCCTGGTTTTTATCGCTCAGCTCGTGGTTCTGCCCCAAAAGCTTGTTGATTTCAGCAACCGATGCAGCCGCAAGCTCGTTTCCCGCACTGTTCGCAATCTTCTGCATGGCGGAAGCAAATGAAGGAATGGCATTTTTCTGCGGAATCCTCAAAAAGCGTGAGCTGACCACCGAAATGTCGTTGAAATATGACTGCTGTTTTTTAAGAGCGGCCTTGAATTCATCTGATGCAGTCTCATCCAGAGCTTCGCGTGAACCAGTGTAATACGGAGCATAAGCAGACGCCCTTTTTACGACCGAAAGCACTGAACCGTCATCAGAAAAAGTCGGGTCATACTGTCCGATCACAAAATCAACGGTTTCCTTCTGCTTTTTCATGGCTTCCTGCTGCTGGTTTTCAAGGTCAGCCTGAAGACCTGAGATTTTCCCCTCATACTCGGAGCTCATGCGCTGCTTTTCGAGCTGATGGAGCCTTTTTTCGCTGTCCATCTCCGCCTGATGTTCCTGAGCCTGCTGGACCGTGGCCGTATCATACTGCGCAAGCTGCTGCTGGTACAAATTTATCTTATGATCGGATTCTGCAATCTGCGCGTCTATTTCCGCAATCTGTGAAACCGATGCATCATATTCCGCCTGGATCTCGTTCCTTCTCTTTCTGATTTCGGAGGCATCCTTCAGGTTCATGGAATCGAGCGTTGCAAGCGCACTTGACCTTTCCGATTCAGCCTGCTCAAGTATTGCCTTGCGCCTTGATTCAAGACCTGCCTTTACCGCAGACTCTTCGTTGATCTGGGACTGGGTGCTGCTCACAAGATCAAGGAGGTTCGAAAGGTTCAGGTTGTCAAAGCTTTCGACTTCCACGGTAATCTTGCTGTTCTGGCGGCTGACTATGGTGACTATAGCCCCTGCCATCACTCCCACGAACAAAACGGCGGCGAACATCCAAAGAAGCACCGGCACAAGGTTTTTGAGCGCATTGGCCTTGGTCGCGGAGTATTCTTCCACAAGGTCATATTTTACGCCAGAAGCTTCTGTCGGCAGCGCACGGGACTCCTCCTCAAGAAAATCCTGTATGCTGGACTTTATTTTCGCACGTGAAGAAAGGGCCATGGGCGGCACAAGCGTTGATGAAGTCTTTTCGACAATCAAATCATCATAACTTTCTTTTCTATCTATTTCGTTGACATTGTCCATATTCCGCTCCAATCAAGAGGTGCATTTTTCAGTCCCATGCGGTCAAGGAAGACCTTAGAAACGTCCATGTCGCTCTTTTTGAAATGGCTTCTGGCTGTTTTCCAGTCGCCTGAATAGTATGCCTTAAGTCCGGCTTCGAATTCCTCGAATTTTTCCACGGTGTAGTATTCTGAGAAATCAGGATCTTCCTGCTCCAAATCCATGGGAAAGAAGATTTTTTTACCCTCGATCTTTCCCTTGACCTGTACGGTGTCTATCTCAAAGAACCTGTAGCGCTTGTTTCCTTCGGGCACTTTCTGCACTTCGTTCTTTACGTATTCGCTGCACAGTACCGGAACCTTATATATGCGCGTAAGTCCCTCGATTCTGGAAGCGGAGTTCACGTTGTCCCCGATTACGGTGTTCGCCATGTATTTGTTCGATCCGATGTTTCCGTAGAACACCTCACCTCCGTCGATTCCAACGCCTATGTCGATCAGCACCGCCTCATACACTTTCTGGGCCTGGTCGTTGAATTTTCCCTGCGCAACAAGTTCCTTTTTTCTTTCCATCATTTTCTGGCGGAATTTCTTAGTCTGGTCGGTCATTTTCCATGCACATGAAACGGCGTCAACGGATTTCTGAGGATTCACAACATCCTTGTTCCCGTCGATTCCGAACACACCCAAAACCGCATCTCCGATCAAAGAACCGATGAACGCCTTGGAGTGCCTGTCACCGCTTTCGTCCGGCTGTATTATGCCGATTATGGAATTGTAATGAATGTTCAGGAGCCTGATGATTTCGTTCCCAAGGATTTCAGTCCGGTTGGTGAAATTCCTTATGTCCGTGAACAATATGGTAAGCTGCCTCTGCTCGCCTTTAAGCTCAACCCTCTTTTCGTTGTAGGCGGTGTCAACCACATGCTTTGAGACGAATTTCTGGAAGATGTTCCTTAAAGTGGCCGTATTGAGGTAAAGGTTGTTGAAGTTTGCGGCAAGATAGGTTATGTCGTCGTTCGGTGCGCTGCTTATGTCTATAGGAACCTCCAGTTCTTTTGACGAAGAAATGTTATCAAGCTGCTCCGAGTGATGAAGGTCGTAGACTTCGTTCGTGAATTTCCTTACATTGCTGAAAAGCACGTTCAATACGGAGATTCCGACAACCATGAAAAAAGCCGTCATGACCAGTATGATTATGGAAATCTTCAGGTATATGCCGTACATCTCCCGGTTTGTGTCAGCCTTAAGTTCCGCGCGGATAAGGAAGCATTTCCAGTCTCCGTGATACTTGAAGACCCCCATGTACTCTTCGCCTGCAGGAGAAAAGAAATTCACCGATCCTTCAACCCTGTCCGGATTCCCTGATGACTGTGCCTTTTCATAGATTTCGTTCATCTTGGAAAGCGCATCCTTGTCGGAAAAACCGTACCAGCTGTGGGATGTGTCCTGACGTGCGCTGAAGATTATGTTTCCCTCCTGTGTCACGCCCATTGCGACCGAATGAGGCTTTGAAAAATCCCTTTTGGCGGCTTCCTCTATGCTTGCAAGCGATTCGTTTTTTTTCTGTGAGTACATGCTTATCTGGTACTGGTTGGTGGCGTTGGCATAAAGGTCAGAAAGATGGTAGACAAGAAGCTCGTTGGTCATGGCGATGGTCTGCCGCTGGGAGAAAACCAGGGTTATGAAATTCGTGCTCAGGCATGAAAGAAGGATAAGGATTATGAAAACAGCCAGAATCTTCGCAGAAATAGGAACGATAGATGTATTACCGACTTTCTGGAATCTTATACCCTTGGAAAACTTATTGTTTGAGGACCCCATATTAAACTCCGCCGAAAACAAGCATTTTTTTTCTATTATGTAAGTTCTTCTATTTTATACTGATTGATTTAATTTTACAACTATTTTATTCTTCTTATTGTTATGAGCGAAACAAAAGAAAAAAAATCGTCACTTGTCAAAAAAGGACTGTCGCTTTCAGTGCTGACACTTTTTTCAAGAATACTGGGGCTTGTACGTGAAATGACCAAGGCCCACTTCATGGGAACAAGCTCCTTCTCGGATGCATTCGGCGTTGCTTTTATGATTCCGAACCTTTTCAGACGGCTTTTCGCTGAAAACTCAATATCCGTGGCTTTCATACCCACGTTCAAAGGATATCTGGATGAAAGCGAAAGTCCTGAGGGAAAAAAGACGACGCAGGAATTCGTGAGCGCGACTTTCACCCTTGTCAGCTTCCTGACGGTCTGCTTTGTCACCGTCGGAATAATCTTTGCACCGCTGATTCTCAGAATCTTCTATAAAGAAGCGGATGCCGAATCAATGAACGAGGCCGTAATCCTCACAAGGATCATGTTCCCCTACCTGATCATCATTTCAGTTGCGGCACTTTTCCAGGGCATACTCAACGGCCTTAAGATTTTTTCTCCGTCGGGATTCACTCCGATCCTTTTCAACGGCATCGTGATTCTGGCGACCTACATCCTCACTCCTGTTCTCACGGCGCTTGTCACAGGCAATACCGAAAACCTGGGCTCCTGGACGTACTGGAAACTGATTCTCACAGGCAATATCGAAGACCCCAAGGTACAGCAGATGGCAGCCCGGTCAATGTCCATCGGCGTAATAACGGGAGGCCTGGTGCAGACTTTGTTCCAGCTCCCCTTCGTCCTGAAAAACAACTGGAAGATTACGTTCATATCGCTCAGGAAGACATTCTCAAATCCGGGAACAAAAAAAGTCCTCAAGCTGATCGGACCCACAATAATCGGAATGGCAGCATACCAGCTGAACGACATAGTTTCATCGGCCCTGGCGACACGTACGGGTGCAGGAGTCTACTCAAGCCTCAACTACTCGCTCAGACTGCAGGAACTCATTTTGGGAATATGCGCGGTAACAATAGGAACCGTCATTCTTCCCGACCTGACCGGCTATGCAAAGAAAAACGACTGGGAAAATTTCAACGGAATGCTTACGAGGGCAATCAGGCTCATGGCGTTCATATCGATTCCAATCACATTCTACGCGCTCTGCATGGACGAAAACCTGATCAAGCTCGTGTTCTCTACCGGACGCTTCGACGAATCATCTGCGGAAATGACGGTCAACGTATTCAGGTTCCATATAATCGGACTGTTCTTCATTGCGGTGAACCGTGTCATAACCCCTTCGTTCTACGCACAGCTGGACAGCATAAGCCCGACCATTGCAGGACTCATAAATTTCACGCTCAACATGATCCTGGCTTTCGTTCTGGTAAAGCCCATGGGTGGCCCTGGAATCGCTCTTGCACTGACGATCTCATCGTTTTTCAACACGGTCGCTCTTTTCCTCTTCCTGAAAAAGAACAAGAACATAAACGTAAGGAAAACAGTTGTATCAACCGTGCTTTATTCGCTCAGGATGGTGGTGTTCTCCGTCATTGCATCCGTTCCGGTGATTTTGCTCAGGACAAAGATCATAGCGGCGTTTGACGGTCACTCAAGGTTCATCTCACAGGGAATACCCGTTCTGATTACCGCCCTGATTTTCGGTGCGATAGGCATTGCGCTCATGGCAGTAACAAAAGACCCGCTGTTGAAACCAATTCTTAAAAAAATAAGGAGACGCTGAAAATGGAAAAAGATTTTGAAAGCATCATAAAAAACGCGGACATGAAAAAGATTTTTGAATCCCGGCGTGCGCGTGTCACTGAAATAATGAAGGAAATGAAAGTTTCTGCCGTAGTGTTCGAAGACAGCGAAGAAAGGCGCGATCCTTCCATAAGATATCTTACGGGGCACCCTTCCGATGCAGCTCTGATTATCACTGCCGACGGATTTTCAACGCTCGTTCCATGGGATGAAAATCTTGCCGCAAAAAAAGCGCATGCAGACAAAGTGATAGGCTCGGTCACATTCAAGAGAAACAACGTAACCGCAGTTTCCGAATGCCTCAAGGATTTCATAACCGACAATCCAGTGCTTGAACTTCCGCCTGAAACCTCATTCATAAAATACGGAAAATACAAGGAAGCCGTCAAAAACTGGAGCGTCGAATGCAGGGAAGGCTCGGTGCACACAAAGACAGCCATGCTCAGGTCAAGGAAAGACGAATACGAAACCGCATGCACGATGAAAGCCTGTGCCATAACCTCGGATATGACGGATGAAATAATCTCCATGCTGAGATCCGGAAAAATAAAGACTGAAATAGATGCCGCACTTTTCATAGAACGAAGGCTCCGTGAAAAAGGATGCGAAAGGACAAGCTTCGACACTCTTGCAGCGGGACCCGAAAGAAGCTTTGCGATACATGCGTTCCCCGGATACACAGGCGGAAAATGGGGAAACGAAGGCATATCGCTTTTGGATTACGGAGTCTGCTATGAAGGATATGCAAGCGACTGCACGATAACGGTTGCAAAAGGAAAGCTTTCCCAAAGGCAGTCTCTCATGCTCGACCTTGTACAAAAAGCTGCGGACGAATGCATAAAGCTTTACATGCCCGGAAAGAAAATAAAGGACGCAGTAAAAAAAGCGGATGAGATTTTTGCAGCAGAAGGATTTTCTATGCCCCACGGACTCGGACACGGAACGGGGCTTGAAATCCACGAAGAGCCTTTCATAAGCCAGAAAGCGGATGATGAGCAGGTATTCGAAAGCGGAAACATAATCACTCTGGAACCGGGGCTTTATGATCCTGCACTCGGTGGATGCCGCCTTGAAAACGACGTTCTGATTACGGAAACCGGCAACTGCATACTGACCAATTCCCGGATTTTCAGGGAGTAAAAATGAATAAGGGGTTGCCCGCATGTTTTTTACCGGACAGCCCCTTTTTTTAATTAGAGTTCGCAGATAGGTGTGAATGTGTCGGCCTTGAGGGATGCTCCGCCGATAAGTCCACCGTCGATGTCAGGCTGTGCAAGGAGTTCCTTTGCGTTTGAAGCCTTCATTGATCCGCCGTACTGGATGATTGTCTGCTCTGCG
>JAFOTA010000151.1 GCA_017421145.1 Treponema sp. | reverse complement strand
TGATGCGGTGAGGGATCTGAGACTTAAAATAGTCAAGAAATTCGACATGAGCTGAGGCAGTCTGCCTTTTGGAAATTTTTTTTGAAAAAAAATGTGGTTTTCTCCCTGTTCCCTGTTGACAAAAGCTCTGCAACCTAATATATTATAACCATCGCAATGCGGTATGTCTCCTTCGTCTAGTGGTTAGGACATCGGGTTTTCATCCCGACAACATGGGTTCAATTCCCGTAGGAGATGCTAAGGACCTTCTGATTTCAGAGGGTCTTTTTTTATGCCGCGCACTGGACAAGCGAAAAACGTTAGTTTTGAACAAATCCGTTTGTTTAGCATTTGTTGATTTGAGCTGATACGTCACTAATCATCCCGATATAAACTTTTCACCTTTCACTTTATATGTATAGCTTCTTCCTTTTTTTTCTCCCCTCACGACGATTTCCATGCGGCAGAAGCACCAGAGCGCAAGCCTTGCTTCATCCGTTTTTACCTGCGGCTCCTTTTTTTTGATTTCCGTAAAAAAATCCTTGAAAGTAAAGGTTTCGTTAAGTCCGTCGGGAATGAGGCTCAGGTATGGCTTTTTTCCGTGGAAGACATGCGTGTTTTTCAGTTCCTCAAGCCTTTTTCCTGTTTTTATCCAGTTTTTTCTGAATCTCCGCCTGCCGTTTTTTGACTGGACGGCTTCATCTGTCCGGCATCTTTCTTCGGTCATTATGATTTCAGGAATTTCAAGCGTAATCTTTTCATTCAGAAGAATTCCGCAGAGTCCAGTCAGCTCACGGAAGATGCTGTATATGTTCATTTTGGACGGGCTTTTCCGCCTTTTTTTTGTTCCGTCAGGCATTTTTGTTTCTATGTATTTTTCTTTTGCAAGGGGATAGACCACTTTTACGTTTTTCCCGGAATCTGTGAATGCCTTTATCTTGGACGAAAGGTGGGAAAGGCTTCCTGTCTGTATTTCTATGATATTTCCGTCCGGCGTTACTATGTCCGCAATGTATTTTCCGACGGGGACTTCCTCTTTGCTTCCAGGGATTTCAAGCGCATAGATTGTCTTCAGTGTCTTGTGAAGCTGCGTTTCGTTCAACGTGTTTATGATTTTCTTTTCCCGCCGTAAGATTTTAAAATTTTATATCATATCGGCGTAGATTGAGCTTGACTAAATCAGAATTTCGATAGAAAATGTAGATAAGTGGGGAAACGTGGTAAAAAGTGGAGAAAAGTGGTGATGGATATGCTGATCGGCGAGTACAGCAACACAATGGACGACAAGGGACGCATTCAGTTCCCGGCCAAGCTGCGCTCGGTTTTAAATCAGGATTCCCTTGTGATCACGCAGGGGCTTGACCACTGTCTCATGCTGTTTACCACCGAAGAATGGGAGAGTCTTACCGAAAAGATAATCGGTAATTCATCCATATTTGACAATCAGAAGCGTCTTGTGATGAGGAGATTCATTGCTCCGGCACAGAACGTGGAATTTGACAAGTCTGGCAGGCTTTCCATACCACAGAGCCTCAGGGATTTCGCTTCCCTGAATTCCGGCGGTGAGTGCATTATATTTGGCATGGACAAGTATATGGAACTGTGGGACGCTGCCGTGTTCAGGAAGTTCGACGAGGATTCAGCCCCGTTGGTCCAGGAGGCGATCGAAAGTATGAGGGACATACTTTTGTAATGGCAGTAATCTGCATGACCATAAGGCCGTGCGGATGCTTATGCGATTGGATATGCACTGCTTGGGGAAAAGGCGTGCATTGGAAAAATCTGTTGCCGATTCAAAAAAAAAGAGTTGGGTGGGAAAACAGATGTGCGGTGGGGAAAAAAGTGGAAATCATTCATACGCCGGTACTGCTCGGTGAGTGCCTGGAATTTCTTTCTCCGGTTGGGGAGCCGTTCGAGAAAGATGCATTCATGATAGACTCTACGCTTGGCGAGGGTGGTCATTCCTTCAACTTTTTGTCCAAATATCCTTCATTGCACATAACAGGCGTTGATGCGGACTCTGACATACAGGCCAGGGCCCGGGAACGGCTGTCTCAATTTGGGGACCGGATGAAATTCTTCAACGGATGGTTCAATGACTTTTACAAGAATTTTCCGGAAGATGAAAGGCATCCCGACCTCATATTGTTTGATTTAGGAATCAGTGTCTATCACTATGAACGAAGTGGGAGGGGATTCTCTTTTCGGCATGATGAAGCACTAGATATGCGGCTCAATCAATCGGCGGGAGAAAGTGCCGGGGACGTGGTAAATACTATGCCGGAAGCCCAGCTTGCGAACATGATTTATCTGTACTCGGATGAGAAGTTCTCCCGAAGGATTGCGTCGGCAATAGTTTCAGCGCGCGAAACGGGGCGTATAAGCTCTACAAAGGCGCTCGCGGACATCATTTACAATGCTGTGCCTGCAAAATACCGGTACGGGCCGATACACCCCGCGACCAGGACATTTCAGGCCCTGCGGATCCAGGTAAACTCGGAGCTGAAAAGACTTCCGGAAGCATTACACTACGCCTTTAACGTGCTTTCGCCTGGCGGTAAAATGGGAGTTATAACATTCCATTCGCTCGAAGACAGGATTGTAAAAAACTATTTCCGTAACCTTGGGAAACAGTGTGTCTGCCCTCCAGAAGCTCCTGTTTGTAAATGCGGAGGTGCGCCATGTGCTCAGCTTATCACCCGTAAGCCCGTTGAACCTTCTCCTGAAGAAGTAAAAATCAATTCACCGTCAAGAAGCGCAAAACTTCGCGTGGTAAGAAAAATCCGTGACGCAGACGAAATGAGGCTTTACGGAGTGGAGGCATTGTGAGCGGAAAAGCGGGTTTTATAATCAAGATTGTATTGCTTTGCATAGCCGCGCTTTTGATTCCCGGCATGCTGATTGTTGACGCGGTGCAGGCAAGGAAATATACTGCATTGAGGGAACAGGTGCTTGAACTTGAAGAAAAGCAGGCTGAAATCATAGAAGAAAACAAAAAGCTGATAACGGACATAAGCATACTCTCTTCTGCAGACAGGATAGAGCAGATTGCCAAGGACACCCTGGGCATGAGAAAAGCTGAGACTGACGAAATTATCAGGGTTGAAATAAAGGACGCACGGAAATGATTGAAAAAAGTGTGGAATCGCTCTTGACTTTGGATGAACTCCTTGAATCTACCGAAGGAATCCATGTTCTTGGAAATGCCGGTGAAAAGGGGCTTTGCATTGAATCGGTGCAGACCGACAGCCGTTTTTCATCTGAAAATACGCTCTTCGTGCCGCTGATAGGAGAAAATCAGGACGGGCACAAATACATACCTCAGGCGGTTGAAAAAGGCGCGTCAGCAGTTTTTATCCGCATGGAAAACTATGAGAAGGATCCCGAATTCTTCAACGCAATCTCCCAGAAAAACCCGGAAGTCGTTTTTATTGCCGTAAAAGACACCCTCCACGCACTTCAGGATGCAGCCGCAAAATATGTGGAAAAATTTCCGCACCTCATCCGCGTGGGAATCACAGGAAGCTCAGGAAAGACCACTACCAAGGAAATACTTGTTTCAATACTTTCTCAGAAATACAGCGTCGTGTCGAATCCGGGAAACCTCAACTCGGAGACCGGACTTCCTCTTTCAGTGTTCGGAATCAGAAAGGAGCACCAGGTAGGTGTTTTTGAGATGGGCATGAACCGCAAGGACGAGATGAAGGAAATATCCTATGTCCTTAAGCCGCGCTTTGCAATCGTCACCAACATCGGTACGGCTCACATCGGAAAGCTCGGAAGCAGGGAAAACATAGCCCTTGAAAAAAGCCGCGTTTTCGACTGGTTCAAAGGATTCGGAACCGCATTCATTCCGCATGGCGATGATTTTGAGTCTTTCCTTGCTGACAGGGTTGAGGGAAAGGTCGTTTTCTATGGCGAAGGATGCGATAATGACATCGAATTTTCTGCTGACCTTGGTCTTGAGGGAACGGAATTCCTTGTCGGCGGTAAAAAAGCAGTTCTTTCTCTTCCGGGAAAATACAATTTCAAGAATGCGCTCGGTGCAATGGCGTGTGCTAGATTGCTCGGCATGAGCGGACCTCAGATCATACAGGGGATTGAATCACTGAAGCCTATGTTCGGCCGCAGCCAGGTTCTAAAAGGAAAGTACACCGTCGTTCAGGACTGCTACAACGCAAATCCCGATTCAATGGAAAAATCAATAGATTTCATTTCGTCCGTCACATGCAGGGAAGGGCAGAAAAAGGTGCTCGTGCTGGGTGACATGCTGGAGCTTGGAGGCTCATCTTCCGAAGAGCATGAAAAAGCGGGCGTTCAGGCATCTTCATCAGGCGCTGACCTTGTGATTTTTGCCGGCGATGAAATGAAAAGCGGCTTTGAAGCTTTCAAGAAAAAAAATCCGGGTGCGGAATCAAAATGGTTTCCGGGACATGACGAGTCTGCCGTGGAAGGAATCGCTTCTGAAATCAAGGCATTTGCATCCGACGGGGACATAATCCTCATAAAAGGTTCCAGGGGAATGGGGCTTGAGCGCGTTACTGCGAAAATAATGGAGGGGCAGTAATGGGAAAAATCGTGTTCAGGCCAGGAGCTTTGGGTGAGGACAACCGGGCGAACAACGGGCTTTTTTTGATTTCCGTACTTCTGCTTTGGGGGCTTGGAATCTTCACCCTGCTGATTTCCACTACGGAGACTGCATCCAACATTTTCAAGAACCAGAGCAAGTATTATTTCGTGTTCCGCCAGCTTATTTTTTCAGCCGCGGGATTCATACTGTTTTTCATCAGCTCGGTCATTTCGCTCAAAATAATCCGCAAGCTTCTGGGGCTTTATGTCCTTATTGTGCTTGTTCTCTGCCTGCTTCCGGTCATAGGGCTTGGGCATGAGAGCCATGGTGCTACAAGATGGCTGAGCATACCGCATGTGGTCCGTTTCCAGCCTTCCGAATTCGCAAAACCGGCCATAGTGCTTTTCCTTGCGAACCTTATAGACAAATCCATGAACCGCGGTGACTTCAATTCCGGTGACAGCTGGCTTTACCCTGCCATCGGCCTCATTGCGTTCGTTGCCGTAATCGTGCTGCAGAAGGATCTTTCAACGGCCGTCCTCATCCTTGTGGTCGGAATCGTAATCCTTTTCGTTACCGGAGCAAGGCTCACATGGGTCATCCCCATGATAATACTCGGTGTCTTTGCGGTCGCCATTTTCGTAGTGCTTGAACCATACCGCCTTAACCGCATGATTGCATGGCTCAATCCGGGAGAATACACGCTTACGATCGATTACCAGAGAAATCAGTCGAACTTCGTCATTGCATCCGGCGGATTCTGGGGAACGGGGCTTGGAACTGGAATGACCACGCTCAACATACCTGAAATACAGACTGACTATATTTTTGCCGGCTGGACCAATTCCATGGGGCTTCTCGGCGTAATTGCATATTTTGCGCTTCTCGTTCTTTTTGCATGGCGCGGATACGTCATTTCAAGGGAATGCAAGAACCGTTTTTCTTCCTACGTTGCATTCGGATGCACCACCATGATTCTCGTGCAGTCGGTCATAAACGTGGGGGTCGTCAGCGGACTGCTTCCTACTACGGGAATACCTCTTCCGTTTTTCTCATACGGAGGTTCTTCCCTGATTTCAACTTTCATAATGTGCGGCCTGATCCTGAACGCCTGCAACAGCGACGGGGAGGAAAACGTGTATTCAGCAAGAAAAAAAGTCGGAGGATTGGAAAACTATGGAAGTACGGAGCAGGAATATGAATGATTCTTCCTACACCGAGGTCCCGTATACCTTGTTCAGCGGCAGCAATCATAAAAAAAGCGGAAAAAAGCCGGGAGACGCTCCGGATTCCAAGTCCAAGGACAAAAAGTTTCTGATACTCAGAATCTGCCTTTACGTGATCCTTGCCGCCATGGTGCTGTACGTAGTCCTTAACATGCTCGTGATTCCTTCGCTTGCGGACGTGCGCATACAATTCAAGGGTGCTAAAAATGTTACCGCCGACGAGCTTAACGAAAAATTCGGCCAGCTGAATTCTACCACGTGGATGAAATTCGACTCTGAAAAAGCAGCCGCACTTTTCGGTTCCATACCTGACGTTGAGAGCGTTTCCATAGACAAGCATTTTCCTGACATGGTCGTAGTGACGATACGTGAAAGGGAAGTGGTGGCCAAAACCATAGTCGATATGGACGGACGTTCGTTGACAATGGAAATAGACAGGAACGGCGTGATTTTCTCTTCCAACGACAAAAGCTGCGAATCAGATTCATCGGTTCCGCTCATCACGGGAATTCCTTTCGTGGAAGTGCAGAATGGAGTGCGGATGCCGGAAATCTACAGGCCGCTCATGGAAAAAATCCGCAATATACGCGGGCTTAGCTCGAACTATTTTGCGTCCCTTTCTGAAATAGAGGTCGTTCCCAAGGATTACGGCGGATACGAGCTTGTGCTTTTCCCTCTGCACAGCAAAGTGCGCGTCTTGACCGATCAGAACTTGAATGAAGACACATTAAAATATATGATGGTAGCTCTGGATATAGTCAATTCTATACAACCGGATGCAAATTCTATAGACATCCGCTACGGCGGGGTTTCGTTCGGCATACGCTGATTTACGGGGGATATTTTGAACGATATTATTGTGGGACTTGATATCGGAACAAGCTTTATCAGATGCGTGATCGGCCAGGTTGATGAGGAAGACAGGCGCCTTTCAATTATAGGTGAGTCTCAGATACCCTCCCCAGGGCTGGTCGAAGGAAATATTGTCAATTTGAACGCAATGTCGGATGCTGTCAGGGCTGCCGTTGAAGAGGCCGAAGATTGCGCGGGGCTTGGCGTTAAGGGCGTTTTTACTGCAATCGGCGGAAAGCAGGCGGAAGGAAGGTCTTCTACAGGCGGAGTAGCCATTGATCCGAGCGGAAACAACCAGTGCGTGGAGATAACCGAAGAAGCAAAGGACAGGGTTCAGGAAGTGGCCCGTGCCGTGATTCATTCCATGGGCAAGGAACTTTTGCAGTCGATTCCCCAGGAGTACAGGGTTGACGGAAATCCCGTCGGAAAGAACCCGATAGACATAATGGGCGTGCGCCTTGATATTTCAGTCTATCTCATTTCAGTGACGAAATCGACTTTGGTGAACATTGAAAACTGCCTTGACCGGAGCCGTCTCATACTTAACGGACTTTACCTGAAGACACTCATGGCGGCCCTTGCAACCATGCGCGATGAGGAAATGGAACTCGGTTCAATACTCATCGACATAGGAACGGAAAGCACCGATGCTCTCGTAATCTACAAAGGCGCTCCCATTTACATGACGACCATTCCTTTCGGCGGAAACAGCGTGACAAGCGACATTGCCATAATAAAGAACCTTCCGAAAAGCGAGGCCGAGCGTCTGAAGCTTGAATACGGCTGCTGCATGCTTGACGAGGATGAGAGGGATGAGGAAGTGCTTATCCCTGAAATAGGCGCAAGAAGTGCGGAAGAAACGACCAGAGGAGAGCTGTGCGACATAATCCAGCCGCGTATGGAAGAAATAATGCGTGACGTGCGCAGGGAAATAGTCCGGCATGCGGGGCTGAAGGAGCTTACCGGAAGCATAGTCCTTACCGGCGGCGGCGCGTTGATGCCCGGCATACAGGAGCTTACCCAGCAGGTCTGGAACACCGTGGCAGTTAGGCTCGGTCAGTCCCCTGATTACGGGCGCGTGGAGGACAATGACGGCTACCTTTACAGACGGCCGGATTTTGCCACTGCAGTCGGTCTTGTCGTGGGAAACCTTCCGAAACCTGAATCGGAAAAACCAAGGAAAAACGTGCGCCATGAAAAATTTGACTCAGGATTTTCCCTGTTCGACAAAGCGAAAAGAGTCTGGAACAAATTTTTCTAAAAAACACCGGGGCTTTCCACGCATTGCGGAGGTTCCCTTAAAATGAAAATTGAGTTAAAATAGTAGAAATGGGTCGGGAGGAAATATGATAGAACTGTCTGTAGAAAAAGATGCCGGGGAAGCTCTTACAGCGCCTAGTCCAACGATTATAAAGATAATCGGATGCGGAGGAGGAGGATCTTCTGCCGTTAACCGAATGATTGATGAAGGTGTGAGCGACGTTGAATTCATCGTCATGAACACTGATATGCAGGCTCTGCGGATTTCAAAAGCTCAGAAACGCATTCCTATAGGCCAGCAGCTTACGGGCGGTCTTGGTGCTGGAGGAAATCCTGAAGTCGGTGAAAAAGCAGCCGAAGAAGATGAAGAATCGATCACGGAGCTTGTGCGCGATGCCGACATGGTTATAATCACTGCCGGAATGGGCGGTGGAACCGGAACCGGATCAGCTCCTGTCGTTGCCCGCATTGCAAAGGAACAGGGGTGCCTTACTCTTGCAGTGGTCACGACCCCGTTTGATTTTGAGGCCTCAATCAGAAAGGAATATGCATCCAACGGACTGGAAAAGCTCCGCGAGCATGTTGACAGCCTTATCGTCATACCAAACCAGCAGATTATGAAGATTGTCGGAAACGACAGGAACATCACATATAAACAGGCATTCCGCCTTGCAGACGACGTGCTCTGTCAGGGTGTCATGGGAATCACCGGCATAATCACCAAGCCTGGAGAAGTCAACTGCGACTTTGCCGACGTAAAGGCAGTCATGAAGGATCAGGGTGAGGCAATACTCGGAGTGGGCATTGCAGGAGGTGAAAACCGTGCCGTTGAGGCTGCCCAGAACGCGATATGCAATCCTATGCTTGAAAACAGGAGCATTGACGGAGCTTCCAACATACTCGTAAACATAACCAGTGCGGAAGTTCTCGGCATGGTCGAAGTGGAGGAAATCATCAAGACAATATCCGCATCGGCAAATCCGCGCCTTAAGCTTTTCTGGGGTCAGGTTCCGGACACAAACATGGGAGACAAGGTTTCGGTGACCGTAATTGCGACAGGATTCGAGCAGTCTGACAGGGAACGTTCGATGTCAGGAGCAGATGCCGGACTTCTACACGGAAATGTATTGCCCATGGATGATTTTGATGTCCTCATGGGAAATAAAAAAGCGGAGCCGGTAAAAAAAACTCCGGCGGTCAATGAATATTCAAAAATCAGCAATATTCCGGTAAATCCTCAGATAATAAATGACGATTCTGAAAAGCAGGCGGATGAATTTTTTTCAGGCCTGAAAGTGGAGGCTTATACTCCGCAGACAAGGTCGAACCCATATTCGATGAGCGAAAAATTCAGCAATGCAGTTGAGAGTGCAAAGCAGAAGCCGAAGTTCATTCCGCCGGTGAACATGGACATAGGTGACAAGAACCAGCCTGCCGTGCTCAGAAAACTCAGCCGCACGATAGATTTGTCAAGCGAGGACTGATGAAAGGCAATGCCGGTGCAAACTGGCCTCCGGTTTTACGCGGTTTTTATTCCGATCTGCTCATGGTAGAAGGCAGGGCGGAGCTTTCGGCGCAGACCTATTGCTTCAGCTGCGAAGAATTCCTTTTGTGGCTGGAAAAAAACGGTATCCGTCTGGAAGATACCGTAAGCCAGAACCTTTTGTACTATCTGGTATGGCGGCGTGAATGCGGATGCTCCGAGCTTACCGTCTCAAAGGACATATCGGCACTGCGTTCTTTCGGTTCGTACCTGAAGCGGCAGAGAATCTGGACTGAGAATTTTGCCCTGGAGCTTGACAGGCCTAAAGCTTCGAGAAAACTTCCGAAAGTGCTGAGCGTTGAGCAGGTTGACGCGCTTTTGGAAGTGATCGATGTGACAAAGCCTCTCGGGATAAGGGACCGTGCGCTTTTTGAGCTTATTTACAGCTGCGGGCTGCGGATAAGCGAGGCATCGGGGCTTTTGATCTCCAATGTCCATTTTGACGAGTCCATAATCATGGTGCACGGAAAAGGGGACAAGGAAAGGATAGTTCCGTTCGGTGAAGCCGCATCATACTGGCTTAAAAAATGGCTCTTTGAAGTCCGCCCGGGAATAGTGGGGCAGAGGCAGATTCCTGAGGTCTTCGTAAATTTCCGGGGTGAAAGCCTTTCACGCAAGGGAATCTGGAAGAATTTTCAGGAGCTTGAAAAAAAGAGCGGGGTAGAGGCGAAAGTCCATACTCTTAGGCATTCGTTTGCCACTCATTTGCTTTCCGGCGGTGCAGACCTTCGCTCCGTTCAGGAACTTTTGGGGCATACTGATCTTGCTACGACGCAGATTTATACACATATAGAAGATGAGCAGCTTGCGGAATATCATGCCGGGTATTTTCCGGGCCATGCTGATTCTGGGAAATCAGGCTCATCAGGAGGAAATGATTTATGAAGAAAGTTTTTAAGGCATCTGCCGCGCTTGTCCTGTCGCTGGTTGCATTCACCTGTGTTTCTTGCGGAAACTCATACAATTCCATAAAAAGGATGCAGAAGATGGAAGAGGGCGTTTCATCCCCGACGACAAAGGAAGAGCTGCAGGAAGCCATTGAAAAATATGACCGACGCGCAATAGATCTTGTCACCACGCAGGCTCAGGAAGGAATATGGTATAAAATCCTTGGAACCCGCTACCTTGACGAGCAGCTTTACGGAAAGGCATACGAATCGTTCCAGAAAGCCCTTGAATTCTACCCGAACAACGCGAACCTCTATTATTATCTGGCGGTTTGTGCAGGATACATTTCAAACAGCACTATAGACTGGAACGTTCATGACGACGGATCCGTTTCGTCCACGAAGATGAAGTACCTCAGGGTTTCGGAAGAATCTTTCATGCGCGCGCTTTCAATAGACCCGAAATATTACAGGGCCATGTACGGATTGGGAGTTCTCTACGTATTTGACATGGGAGAGCCTGAAAAAGCCGTTCCTTATCTTGAGGAATACCTCAGGACCCAGACTAAGGACACCGACGGAATGTTCGTGCTTGCACGTGCATATTATGAGAACCTTGAATTCGAAAAGTCGATTGCGCTTTATGACAAGATCATAGAGCTTAAGCCGAACGCCGAAAAAGTGAGCCAGGCCGAGGCAAACAAGAGGACCGTGACGGAGATGCAGTACAAAAACTAGCCTGAGTGCGGTTTCTAAAAAGAAGCTGTCCGAAAGCACCGCTTGCCTTGTTTTTCAGGGAATCTGCGGAAAAAGCTTTACGGGCGGCTTTTTTTTTGTATCCTGCAAACGTCTTGGTTGTTCTAAAATAGAGGGGATAGCTCCAACTGATCTCTAAAATGCAAATCCGGGGTGGGGAAAAACGGAATTTGTGCCGAAAAGAAGAGCTGGGTTGCTTTAAAAATTCTACGTATCCAGCGTTGGGTTTTTAAAACAAAATTCTTGAAAACTTTTTGAAAGATGGTATTATATAAATAAAAAGTCTTAAAAAAAGTCCAAAATCTCAATTTCTGAAAGTTTGTAAAAGGGTGTCCGTTCTGATTGAAAGACATCCATATTTTGTTGTTGGTGACCGTACCGAAAGATTAGGGGAGCTTGACTATGAGAAAGTACTCATTAAAGAAATTCATTTTTATTGTGACCGCTTTTGCAGCATTTTTCTGCGCTACAGGATGTGAAATCATAGGACTTGGTGCGGCGGTCGATGCCAATCCTCCGTCACTTACAATAACTTTGCCTGCGGTAAATGCGGCGGTAAGTTCCAATTTCAATATAAGCGGTACATGCGATGATGATACCGGGGTCAGGGAAGTCCGCATAGTCGGATTGAAGGACACCGAAAACAAGGTTGCATACGGAACGCTTTTCAACGGCGAGGATCTTGGTACTGCCGAGCTTCCTGACGGGGCAAACTGGAACGTTCCTCTTGTCCATGTTCCTGACGGTGACGGCTATAATTATATCCTCAACGGACACACGCTTAACCTTGCCGATGGTACCTACATTGCATATCTGACAGCTTTTGACGGAAACCGTGAATGTATGGATCCGATGCCGGTATCTTTCGATATAGACAACACCCCTCCTGTATTTCTTGTTTCAGCTCCCAGCACGGTTGAAGGAAGCGAAGGCGGAAAAGAATACGGACGCTCCGTGGTCATAAGCGGAACCATTGCCGACGGGCATGACATCGAAAAAATGTACGTTACGGCATACAGAGCTGACGGAACGGTCATAGATCTTGAAAAAACTGAATTCGACGTTCCTGACAAGGCCAACGTGTCGGTGATCATGGCAAAGTATTCCGCAACCAGTCAGGCGGACTATGATGCGCTTCCTTCTGCCTCACAAAGCGATGAAAGGGCACTTCAGCATAACTATATAACAAGCTATGAAAAACAGAACAATGCAGGAGATGAACGAGCAGTACAAAGACTGCCCCGTTCAGATCAACACCTATGAGGTAGGCGGTCGCACTTACAGAGTG
>JAFOTA010000150.1 GCA_017421145.1 Treponema sp. | reverse complement strand
TACGTTCATCCATTTTATCAGCTACATGATAACATGCAAAATTGAAAATGCCAATATATTCAAATTATAAGCTCAGGCTTGACCTGCCGTGACCATGAACATATACTGAACCAAACCTAAGCAGAGGAGGATGATGCATGAGGAAGAAAAAGGCTGCGGTACTGATTGCAGTTTTAGTTTTTCTGGCCGCGTGGATTTTTTTGTCCTGGATTCCTGTTACTGAAAAAATTACGGTCAACGCTCACGGTAAAAATAACGTTGATGTAAGGATCGTCTTGATTACGGACCTTCACTCTTGTTTTTATGGAAAAGACCAAATCTGGCTTGCAAAAAGAATCGATAGTGAGAAACCGGATATTGCCATCCTCGCAGGAGATATTTTTGATGACAAGATACCCGACGGAAACGCACAAAAACTTATCGAACACCTTGTAAAAAAATATCCTTGCTTTTATGTCACAGGAAATCATGAATTCTGGAGCGGACGCGCTTCCGAAATGAAGGACTGGGTTCGCAACGCAGGTGTCCATGTACTTGAAGGAGACTGCAAGACCATTTCAATCGGCGGGCTTGATCTGGATATATGCGGTGTGGACGATCCGGTTTCAATGACCGAAAGCGAATGGAAAAAACAGATTGACCGTGCTCATGCACTCACTGAAGAGCCGCATTTTAAAATCCTCGTGAGCCACAGGCCAGAAAAAGTCTCTGTGTACGAGCAGTATGATTTTGATTTGATTTTGACCGGACACGCGCACGCCGGACAAATAAGGATTCCTTTTTTGAACAGGGGTCTCTTTGCACCGGATCAAGGATTCATGGCAAAATATGTGAGCGGAATCTACACGCTTTCCAACGGAAGCCTCATGGAAGTGAGCCGGGGGCTTGCAAGGGAAAGCACTCCGCTGCCAAGATTTTTCAACCACCCGGAAATTGTAATTCTGGAACTTAAATAGGAGATTTTTATGATAGAGATATGCAGGGCTTCGAAAGATGATATTGAAGATTTGATGGACATAAGGCTTGAAATGCTCAGGATCGTGAATTCAATTCCAGATGACGTTCCGTTTGATGAAAAGCTCATCGAATGTTCGCGTGGGTATTTTTTAATCGGCGACCAGACGACCGTTTTTGCAAAGGACGGAGATAAGATTGTCGGATGCGCATCGATCAGCTATGTCACCGTCATGCCGACCTATGACCATCCGACCGGTAAACGTGCGCACCTTATGAACGTGTACGTTAAAAAGGAATACAGGCGTAAAAAAATTGCGGACAAAATGTGTTCAGTCCTTATAGCGGAAGCAAAATCAAAGGGTGTGACCGAAATCAGCCTTGACTCGACGGATGCCGGACGGCCTTTGTATGCTTCGCTTGGATTTTCACAGAACGATGCCGGGATGATTCTTTCCTTGTAAAAACCGTTTATCTTCTTCCGAATGCCTCAAGGTTTGCAAGTCCACGCTTGAACTGAGGAATCCTTGCGCATGCGGTTGTATTGAGCGGGCTTGTTTCTCCCCTCTTCAGGAAATGATATGCGACTCCGGCAATCATGGCTCCGTTGTCACCGCAGAGTTTCAGAGGAGGGAAAATGCATTTTACGTCACCATGCTCGGAAAGCATTTCCCTGAGACGTGAATTTGCCGCCACACCGCCGCCCGCAACCACGGTTTTGATTCCTGTGTCCTCAACGGCACGCATAAGCCTTGAAACAAGGGTCCTGCATGCTGTTTCCTGAAATGAAGCTGCAATGTCGGAAACCTTAAGCTCATGGCCTTCGTTCAAAAAAGTTTCTGCCTGATGTATGACGGCTGTTTTCAATCCGCTGAACGAAACGTCATAGCGGTGGTCTCCCTTGTCCATCTTCGGAACAGGAAAGGAAAAAGCAGAAGGATCGCCTTCTTTTGAAAGCTTGTCTATTATGACTCCTCCCGGATATCCCAAGTCATAATACTTGGCCACTTTGTCGAAAGCTTCCCCAACGCTGTCATCGATCGTCGTGCCAAGAACCTCAAGGTCATCGAATCCGTTCACCTTTGCGATTATCGTATGTCCTCCGCTGACAAGAAGCCCTATGTACGGATATTGAATGTCATTAGCAAGATGTGCAGCATACATATGACCGAGCATGTGGTTTACGGCAATGAACGGTTTTCCAAGCGACCAGGCCAAGGTTTTACCGAATGAAAGCCCCACGAGAAGGGATCCCATGAGTCCGGGTCTGTTCGTAGCGGCAATAGCATCAATGTCGGAAAGGGAGATTCCTGCTTCATCGACCGCCTGCCTTACAACCGGAAGAATCCACTCGGCATGCTTACGGCTTGCAATCTCCGGTACCACGCCTTTGTAAATCTGATGGAACGGAATCTGAGTGGCAACCACATTGCTTATGATATTGTGTCCGTCCTCAACGACCGCACATGCAGTTTCATCACAAGAGCTTTCTATTCCCAAAACTTTCATCTACCTGACTCCAAAAACACAAAAATTCCAATGCACGTCAATTTAAATCCAAAGACGAAGGCGTTGTCAAGACATAGCCGCATTCCACAAGTTCCGCATATACCTCTTCAAGAAGAGCCGGCAAGATTTCAACGGATTTATCGACATGTCCGATCATCACAGCATATCCGTCACGGTTTGCAACTTCAAGTCCCTTTCGTATCTGTTCCAGCATCTGATCCCTGTCAACGGCATTGTCCAAAAACGGAGCGAAGCGTGCAATGTACGGAAGCCCCTTTTCAGCTGCAATTTCAGGAACCGAGCTTGAGGCAGTGGTCCTTGAATCAAGGAAATAGATTCCCCTGTCTTTTGCAAACGAAAGGACGGTTTCCATAATCTCACGGCTTTCCGTTATGAGGGATCCTTCATGGTTGTTGAATCCCTTTGCGCCGCTTATTTCAAGGAAGTTCGAATCCATGACCGAAGACACGGTTCCAGGCTCCATGTCCGGTAAGATTGCTCCAGGTCCGGGATCGGGAGTCGTTCCGCTTGAATAGTCATGCGCCTGCATCGGCTGGTGCAAAATCAGTTCCTTCCCATAAGATTTGACCAATGAAGCACATTCCGCCGACTGCGAGAGTTTCGGAAGAACGGCTATGGTTATAGGAAAAGGAAGGCTTGCATACCGCCTGACATTCTCAACGTTAAGCCCCGCATCGTCGATTACGAAGCAGATTTTCGCGGCGTTTTTTGCAGGAGGAAAACTGAATGTGCCGGAAGATTTTTTTTCTGCATCCGTTTTTTCTTCAGGAACAGTTTCGACCGGAGGATTTTCAGGAGGAAGGCTTTCGGCCTGATTTTTCCCGGAACCTGAATCTACAGGAAGAGGATCTTCTTTTTTCAAATCCGGCTGAACGGGCGTTTCATCCTTGACCACGGGAGCATTGACTTCAGATGAAGGAGCCTGAGCGTTCCCGGAGCTTACTTTTATGCATGCGAACAAAAGGACCGCAGCACAAAACAAAAGTATAAAGGCAACGGCAAGCGCAACGGCTTTTCCGTCAAGCTTTACCGCCGTCTTTTTTCTTGAGCCCCCGGAAACTTTTCCTGACGTTTTACCGCTTGTTTTTCTTACGGTTCTTTTTTTTGTCTGAGCCACTTTTACTTTGCCAGACAAGCATCCAGATCAGCTGAGATTGCTTTTTTGTCGAGCTTCTGTCCGATAACGCAAAGCTTTATCATGCGGTCACCGACTTTTTCATCCCATTCCGCCTTGATCTGAGGATTCTGCTCAAGGATTTTTTTCTGTTCGTCTGAAGGAAGCGTTGCGATCCACTGTCCGCTGTATCCTGCCTGAATCTGACGGCCTGAAGTTTCAAAAACCCATGCCATCTCAGGTTCATCGGCGAACCAAATGAGTCCCTTGCAACGGATTATGTTCTTCGGCCACTTGTTCGCAAATTCATCGAGCTTCTGGCGGTCAAAAGGAACGCGGCGGTAATATATGAAGGTTCCGATTCCATATTCATCTTCCGATTCGCCCTCATGCCTGTGCTCGTGATGATGGTGATGGTGTCCGTGCTCATGCTCATCTTCATCATGGTGGTGGTGATGTTCATGCCCGTCTTCATCTTCATCATGGTGATGGTGGTGCTCATGTTCTTCTTCATCTTCATGGTCATGGTGTTCTTCATGATGATGCTCATGTCCGTCATGGTGTCCGTGTTCATCGTGATCGTCATCATCATCGTCGTCGATTTCACCTTCTTCAAGCTGCTTGCACCATCCTGCGCTTGCATATACGGTTTCAAAATCAAAGCTTGACGTTGAGAGTATTTCACCCACATCGACCTTTCCGTGATCGGTTTCTATAATCTTCACGCCCGGGTGGAGCACTTCAATCACCTTGCGGACTTTCTTGAACTGATCTTCAGTGACCAAATCTTTCTTATTGATTACGAGCGTAGAACAGAATTCAATCTGCTGTACGAGAAGGGACTCGATGTCTTCCTCATCCTTTTTGTCAAGAAGCTTGTCACCGCCGGCAAACTCATCCACAAGGCGCGCCGCATCGACCACACCCACGACGTTGTCAAGCTTTCCGTTCCTGATCATCTCAAGTTCCTGTGCAATAGGCATAGGCTCGCAGACACCGGAAGCCTCAATCATTATGTAATCATATTTTTTGGTCTTGATCAGGTTTTCTATATTCTGCGCAAGCTCGCTTTTCAAAGTGCAGCAGATGCATCCGTTTGTAAGCGGAACTATGTCGCTTGTGTCGGTGATTTTCGCTCCGTCGGCAATCAGCTTGGCATCAACGTTAACCTCGCCTATGTCATTGACGATGACGGCAACCTTATATCCTTTTTGATTGCTCAAAACCTGGTTCAAAAGCGTCGTCTTACCAGCTCCAAGATATCCGCACAAAAGCGTCATCGGGGTCAAACTCTTTGCCATATCAAAAGCCTCCTAATTCTATAGAAAAGAATATAATGAATTTTAATTAAAAAAGCTACATTTTTTTACAAAGTTGATTTTCACCATAATCCTACAGTTTCTGCCGGCAGATTCCGATAATCAAATGATAGAGGGGTCAAAGTTCCCTAGAAAACCGGCTGAAATTTTTTGCATGGAGGGATTTTATGGCAGATTCACAAAAAAACAGCAACTTGGTCAGGACTATAACAATTATCACCGCAATTACGATAGTCGTCATAAACGTTTGTCAGACTCTCATAGTAACGGCCATATCAAGGTCGAACGTGCGGAAGACTTTTGAAGAGGAATGTTCATTCATAACGGAAACTTATACCAAGCTGATTTCAAGCAAGATCACTGAATTCTACAGCCTTCTCGATGCATACACAAGCGCTGACGTAGTAAAGACCGCAGATCCGGATCAGATCGTACGGTGGCTTCAGGCCAGTGCAGACATAAGGAGCGCGGAATTTGACTATGTGGCTTTCGTAGATGAGTCAGGAAATTTCAATTCAGACATCATGACGAACACGACGGTCACGGACAGGCAGTATTACCTGGACATAATCAAGTACGGGAAAGACAAGACCATGGACAATCCCGTTCAGTCAAAAGTTTCTGGAAAATCTATCGTGCATATATGTAAGGCCGCGAAAGTCGACGGAAAGACCATAGGATTTTTCACCGGAATCGTCTCGCTTGATTCAATACATAGAATCGTAGAGGACGCAAGGATAGGAACGACAGGCGGGATGAAGCTTTTTTCAGGCGAAGACCTTCTGATCACATCTTCAATCAAAGTGGACGACGAAAAAGAAGTGCTGGGCTCCGGCTATGAAAGTTCCACGCTCATGCCACGCATCAAGCAGGCTCATTCTACGGGAAAAATAGATTCAATCTGGGCGGCACGTAAAAACGGAAAGAAAACGCTTCTCACGTTCAAGGGAATCCCGAACACACCGAACTGGATCGTGGAATTCCTCCTTGACGAAAAAGAGATAGACATATCCACTTCATCAGTAACATGGATTCTTATAGCAGGAAGCACGGTGTTCGCAACAACCCTCGTCATATTGATTTCCGTTCTGCTCGTAAAGGCACTCAAGCCGCTCAAAGTAGTCCAGAAGACAATCAACGACATTGCGGAAGGAAACGCTGACCTTACGAAGAGAATTCAGCTCCAGCACCTGAAGAACGATGAAGTGGGAAAAGTCGTAAACGGATTCAACAAATTTGCATCAAAGCTTCAGGACATAGTGAAAAACATAAAGCTTTCAAAAGTGGAGCTGATCAGCACGGGACGCAGGCTCAACACAAGCACAGAAGACACGGAGGTTTCCATTTCCCAGATCATCCAGAACATCGAGACCATGGGAAACCAGATCAGCACGCAGACGAATTCCGTAAACCAGACGGCAAGCGCGGTCAACCAGATTGCATCGAACATAGATTCACTGAACCGGATGATCGAAAACCAGACGGATTCAGTGGAACAGGCTTCATCAGCAATCGAAGAGATGATCGGAAACATAAATTCCGTAAACAACTCGGTCACAAAAATGTCGGATGCATTCGAAGACCTTGAGCAGAAGGCAGTGACGGGCATCAAAAAGCAGGAAGACGTTGACCACCTCATAAAGACTATAGAACAGGAATCACAGACATTGCAGGAAGCGAACTCCGTCATTTCAAGCATCGCCGAGCAGACCAACCTCCTTGCAATGAACGCGGCAATCGAAGCAGCCCACGCAGGTGAAGCAGGAAAGGGATTTTCTGTCGTTGCAGATGAAATCAGAAAGCTTTCGGAAACATCTTCACAGCAGTCAAAGACAATCGGAGACCAGCTCAAAAAGATTTCAG
>JAFOTA010000149.1 GCA_017421145.1 Treponema sp. | reverse complement strand
GTAAACCTTGCCTCTCGTCTTGAAGGAATCAACAAGCAGTACGGAACATACACCATGTGCTCAAAGGCAACAATGGATTCCGCCGTAGAACACGGATTTACGCTCCCGTTCAGGAATGTCGGAAAAGTAGCCGTAGTCGGAAGAAAAGAGCCGGTACTGATTTACAATCCGCTCACAGCAGAAGAAAAATCTGTTCTCGACGGATTCAACGATATATATCTGAAAGCCTACGACCTCTTTGAAAAGGGAGACTTTGTACAGGCAAAAGAGCTTTTCGCATCCATTGCCGACAAAGACCCTGTTTCAGCCAAGTACGTGGACAAGTGCGCCATGCTGATCAAAAACCCGCCTGAAAACTGGCAGGGCTTCATCCAGGCCACTGAAAAATAAAACAAAAACGGTCATGCTGTCATTCAACATGGCCGTTTTTTTACATACCTAAAGATTTATCCAAGGTTTTCCGCGTCTTTTTGCCTTATCTCCACGCGCCTGATTTTTCCGCTTATGGTTTTCGGAAGCTCATCGACGAATTCTATCATACGCGGGATTTTGTAGACGGCCAGATGCTCTTTTACGAAAGTCTTTATCTCAATCTCCAGTTCCTTGCTCGGGGTGTAGCCCTTGTTCAGGACTATCGTGGCTTTCACGAGCTGACCGCGGCTTGCGTCGAACACACCGGTTACGGCACATTCAAGCACCGACGGATGTTCCTGCAGCACCGACTCCACTTCAAACGGACTGATTCTGAATCCGGAGCTTTTGATTATGTCATCGGAGCGGCCCACAAACCATATGTATCCGTCTTCGTCATAATAGGCGGTGTCTCCTGTGTCATAGACCGGACCAGAAAGAGCTGCCACCGTCTGATCTTCGTTCCTGTAATATCCGCTGAAAAGGCCAAGGGGCTTACCGCGCTCAAGATGTATGACTATACGTCCTGTCTGCATAGGCGGGCAGCGTTTTCCAAGCTCATCGACAATCTCAAGGTCATATCCAGGAGCAGGCTTTCCCATTGAACCGGGCTTGGGTTCCATTCCGGGGAAATTTCCTGCAATCAAAGTGGTTTCCGTCTGACCATAGCCTTCGAACATCTTGATTCCGGTCTTCTCGTAGAATTTATTGTACACTTCCGCATTCAATGCTTCACCGGCCGTCACGCAATATTTCAGATATGAGATGTCATATTTAGTAAGATCCTGCCTGATCAAAAAACGGTACACTGTAGGAGGCGCACAGAAGGTCGTGACTTTGTACATGGAGATTTTTTTGAAAAAGAGTTCGGGAGTGAACGCCCTCATGTCATAGACAAAAACGGCGGTTCCAGAAATCCACTGGCCGTAGAGTTTTCCCCAGACGGCTTTTCCCCAGCCAGTTTCCGCGACGCTCAAATGAAGCCCGTCATCCTGGACATGCTGCCAGAATTTTGCGGTGACGATATGCCCGAGCGGATAAGTGAAATTGTGCATGACCATTTTCGGGTAACCGGACGTTCCGCTTGTAAAATAAAGGAGCATGGTGTCATCGTTGTGGGTCGCTTTTTCACCGATGGGACGCTCAAATTCAGCTGAGCATGATTCAAGTTCCTTGTGGAAATCTATCCATCCTTCGCGTGCGCCCTGCACTGAAACAAGATATTCCACTGAGGGTGACTTTATCATGGCCTCCTCAATGTTCTGCTGAACCATGCCGTCGTCCACGGAAACAATCATCTTTATGTCGGCGGAGTTGTTCCTGTAAACTATGTCCTCGCTCAAAAGCTGTGTCGTAGCAGGAATGGCGATGGCCCCGATCCTGTGAAGCGCAAGGATTATCCACCAGAACTCGTAGCGGCGGCGGAGAAAAAGCATCACGCGGTCGCCCTTTTTGATTCCCTTGGACACAAAAAAGTTCGCTGCCCTTTTTGACCACTGCGAAATCTCCCGGAAAGTGAAAATCTCCTCACCTTCATTGTCGTCGCACCAGACCAATGCTTTTTTGTCTGGACATTCGCGGGCATAAACGTCCACAACGTCATAAGAAAAATTAAAATTATCAGGAACCGTCACCTTGTAATCCTTCATCTGGTCGTAAACGGCATCCTCCGGGATATTGATAAACCGGTCAAGTAAATTCATATGCTATCCTTAAAAATTCATTTTCAGAAAACTCTGTTCCTTTAATATAATGAAAAAAAATAGCGATGTCACTTAAATTTTTTGATATTCTTGCATTAAGATGAAATATCAGCGCAGAAAGTTTTACGGAAACCATAGAGATGCACTTTATAATTTTTCGGGCTTTGTGTTAAGATGTACATAACCTAAATTCATGGAGAAACAAGATGGCAAACGGCGAAGAAGATTTGCATGAAAAAAACAAGGACAAGGATCCCGTTCCGGTAAAGTATGAAAAATGGCGCGTAACCCAGGGACGAGAAGACGCGGAAATGCTTGCCGAAAAATCAAGCGGATGGTCAAGCAAAAAAGCAAACCGCGGCGACTACGATTCCTGGGACGACGACTGAATCAACCGACTATATATTTGAAAGCATCCTCTTCATACCATGATTCACGGTACGGAAGCTTAACATGTTCCGAAAGCTTTTTGTTGAATCCCGGATTTGAAAGCTGATCTGCAATTTTATTTCCGAGATACAAAAGTCCGTCGTAACCCATGGTCGGGCGTTTTCCGTCAAGAACATGCGTTGTCGGAATTCCAAGTTTGGCAGCCCATTCCGGCACTCCGATGAATGCATCAGGCTTGAGCTTTTTAACCAGATTCACCTGCTCGAAAGGCTGCATGTTCGCAATATCAATCACAAAGTCCTTGTGGATTCCGTTCAGATATTCCACGTCAATCTGGGCGTCGCTGTCATAGGTCGGAGTTTCAAGGCCCACGAGCTTCATTCCGAAATCATCGATCAAAGCCGCGGCTGCAAAACTACGTCCTGTACCTCCGCAGATGAACACACGCTTTCCTTCAAGCCTTGCCCTGATTTTTGCGACAAGAGGCTCTATCCTTTCATGCTCACGTGAAATGATTTCCTCAACCTCTTTTTCTTTCCCGATGATTTTTGCAATGCCCCTGTACCACTTGTCCGTGTTGCGTATACCGATCGGCATGACCGTGTGTGAATAAGGGATTCCATAATCTTCTTCAAGAGTCTTCATGAATTCATCTGCAAAAACTTTGCATATTGAAGTCGATGCAACGGCCTGCGGAATGCGCTTTATTTTTTCAAGCGAACTGTAGAACGGAATGTAATTTACTTCAGCTCCGATCAAAGAAAGCATGCGCTCCATTTCTTTTTGGTCGGCATAGCTTACGGTCGTCGGTGCAAAAAGATTCACAAGATTCGGAACCGTCGGCTTCTTTTCTTTTTTCAGGATGTATTTGTTTATCGCAAGGAACGCCGCATCGAATCCGCTTGCACAGATTTTGCTTTTGAATCCCTCGCAGTGAATCGGAATGATCGTCGCACCAGGATAATCATTTCCCAAGTCCGAGCAGATTGAATCAATGTCATCGCCGATTATGCCTGATGCACATGACGCATACACAAAAATGAGCTTAGGGTTGTAGCGTTCGACCGCTTTCTGGACAGATTCACGCAATTTTTGTTCACCGCCGAAAACGACGCTTTTCTGATCAAGATTCGTCACTATGATACGCGGATTCTTTATATATTTTTCACCACGGTGAGCCTGACCGACCCTGTACATGTCAACGGCCATAATCGTGCATCCCACACATCCCTGCGGAGAATGTGAAATGAAAACTGAATCTTCAAGGCTCATGAGACATGCCATGCTGTTGATCTGCTGGCACTGGAGTCCCTGCGAAAAACTTCTGTCCGCCCTTTTGAGGCATCCTTTTGCAAACTGATTTTCTGCATTGGAACTGCTTCCACCGAAATCATTTACGCGCCCAGGCTGACTTTCCCTCACTCCCGAATACTGTACTGCCATGTCTATCTCCTTGCCAACGAAATGTGATTATCAACACTATGAAAATAATTCGATATTTTTTCCAACGCAACCTGAACCGGGCAGTCAACGTCAAAACTTGCAACAGCTTTTTTTTCAAGCTGCTTGGTTACATTGAACCCGATTTTCTCGCATACGACACAACGGCAGTCATCAAGCAGAAGAACCTTTTCGGAAACTTCTCCACCGCATCCACAACTGGAGCCGGAACCGCACCCGACATTCTGCCCGCAGGATCCTTTTTTTTCAGCTCCCGAAATCTGGTCAGATGCACTGCGCTTTTCCAAAAACGAAATCTTTCCTTCATCAGAAACTTCGTAGATAGAAAAAGCGTCTGCCGCACCGAAATGCAAATCAACATTTTCCCCGTCACTTGTAGCGACCGCAATCTTGTATGACATTGAATCTCCTGTATATGGATAAAATCTGCGTTCAAAAACTCTGTTCCCTTAATATACAACGTAAAAACCTAT
>JAFOTA010000148.1 GCA_017421145.1 Treponema sp. | reverse complement strand
GAACTTGGTGTTTCAGGAATCCTTGGACTGAACGATTTTGACAGCATGATTTCCCCCACGGTAAAATACAGCCTTTCGGATTACATCAACCTGGGCTTGGGCGCATACGTTTTCATCCCCGGACCGTCACGCACAGGAAAATACGGCGCATATAAAAATATGTCATCGTTCTATTTGAGCGCAAAATTCAGTTTCTAGGCAAACTAAGGAAAGTGTTACCCCAAAATCCGCTTGTGAGGTTCCCTAATTCAATAAAAAAAAGTATAATAGTAGAAACCGGTCTAAAAAAATAATGCCGGTTTTGAAGGATTTTTTATGAAATTGAATCAGATAATCACAAGTCTTCTGGAAACGGATTTGTACAAATTCTCTATGGGACAGGCAATTTACCACCAGTACCCGTCATACAAAACGAACTGGACATTCCGCTGCAGAAACACCGGAGTTTCATTCACTCAGGAGATGGTCGAAGAAATCAAGGAGCAGATCCACGAATACTGCCACCTCCGTTTTTCATCAGACGAGCTGGACTATCTTTCCACAATCGACTGGCTGCATGAGGATTACATCGACCACCTTAGGATTTGGAAACCGCGTTTTGAGGATTTTGAGATTACAGATGATTCTGATTGCGGTCTTTCAATCGAAGCGCACGGAACATGGCTCAACACATCCATGTACGAGATTCCGATTCTTGCGATTGTCAACGAAGTCTATTTCAGGATGACATACAATTATGACGAGCTTTTCGAGCAGTACAAACGAAAGCTTGAGGAAAAGAAAAACTGGATGATTGACGGAACTTACGACATCGGGCCTTTCTCTGAATTTGGTCTGCGCCGCCGTCTTTCCGCAGAGGCACAGGATCTTGCGGTCAAGGTTCTTTGCGAAAACAACAAAAATTACAAGGATTCAAGATGCGTCGGAACATCGAACGTATATCTTGCAAAAAAATACAATGTCGTCCCGGTCGGCACAATGGCGCATGAATTCATAATGTGCGTCGGTCAGGGAAATCCGATGTTCAACCCTGCATATTCAAACAAGCTTGCGATGGAAGCGTGGACAAAGGAATACGGAGTACTGAACGGAACATATCTTACCGACACAATTGGCGATGAGACCGCACATCTTGACATGGGCTACACATATTCGATTTTGTTCAGCGGAGTGCGCCACGATTCAGGAGATCCTTACGAGTGGGGCGAAGAATGGATAAAGCACTACCAGTCCTATTACGAAAAATACAAGGATGAGCGCGTGAACCCGAAAAACAAAACTTTGCTTTTCAGTGACAGCCTTGATTTCAAGCGTGCTTCAAAACTCTATGCACATTTCAAGGACAGAATTAAGGTTGCGTTCGGAATAGGAACATACATCGCAAATGACACTGACGTTGAACCGCTCAACATTGTCATGAAGATTACGGAGTGCAATAATTCTCCTGTCGCAAAGCTTTCTAACGCAGTCGGGAAAACCATGTGCAAGGATGATTCGTATGTCGAATATCTCCGCAAGACAATCGCATGGCGGCTCTCCCATCAGTAATCGATTTTTGGTTTGGTTTGAAACATGAAATATATTTTACAAAACATGCCGGAACCCGGAAGTACTGTTGTCGTAGGACTTTCAGGCGGGGTTGACTCAACGCTGACCGCACTTCTCCTAAAACAAAAAGGCTGCAATGTGATCGGCGTGACAATGAGCCTTTGGGACGGTCACATAAAAGCCGTTGAAGCAGAAAAGAAATTCCATGATTCATGCTATGGTCCCGGAGAAGCTGAAGACATTGAAGAGTGCAGGACATTCTGTGCAGAGCATGGAATAGATTATCATGTGATCGATGTCAGCAAAGAGTACAACGAACAGGTGCTTGAATATTTCAAGAATGAGTACCGCGCAGGAAAGACTCCGAATCCTTGCATAAGGTGCAATGTGTTCATAAAATTCGGCGCTCTCCTTGAAGGAATAAAAAAGCTCGACATAAAGTTCGATTATTTTTGCACGGGACATTATGCCGCAATAGTCCGACCGGAATCTGGAATCTGGCATACAGACAAAACGCCATGCATGATTGCCACGGCAAACGATCTTTCAAAAGACCAGACATATTTTCTCTACCGGCTCCCGTCACAGCTTTTGGAAAAAATCCGTTTTCCGCTTGCGCTGATGAAAAAAGAAGATGTATTCAAGATTGCAAAAGAACACAATCTTCCGGCTGCAGACAGAGGAGAAAGCCAGGATTTCATCGGTTCCGAATACTTCGAGCAGATTTTTGCAGACAAACCGTCAAACCCCGGTGATTTCGTCGATATGAACTGCAAGGTTCTTGGACGGCACAAGGGCATCGAACATTATACGATAGGGCAGAGGCGTGGTCTTGGTGTTTCAGGAAGCGAGCCTTATTATGTCCAGAAAATAGATGCGGAAAAAAATCAGATTGTGCTTTCGACAAAAGAGCATCTTGCATCCGGTGCATTAATTGCCGATGATTTCCAGTGGCCGGGCGGGATTGAGCCGGATGAAGCTTTTGAAGCAAACGTAAAGATCCGTCTCAGAAGCAAAGATTCGCTTGCAGTGGTAGAACGCTACGATCCGCCTGAAACAGACACATACAAGTACAAAGGTCAGCCGTGGAAAATTACATTTGCACAAAAGCAAAATGCAATAACCCCGGGACAGTCTGCCGTGATATATTCAGACAACGTGGTCATGGGCGGTGGAATCATCGTAAAAAACATCTAAAAAAAACGCTGATTAACCCAAAAGCGGATTAATCAGCGGTCAAAATCAGTCAAGCGTCAAAAATGCCTTGTACGCATTCAGCGCCTGGATTATATCTTCCTTTGAAGTTATTTCCCACGGAGCATGCATGCTGAGCACAGAAACACCGGCATCAAGAACATTCATGCCGTATTTGGCACATTCAAGCGCTATAGTGCCGCCGCCGCCCTGATCGACTTTGCCAAGCTCAGCCATCTGATATTTGACGCTTTCTTTATCAAGCAGACCACGGAGCCTTGCAATGAATTCCGGGTTCGCATCACTGGCACCGCTTTTTCCACGGCTTCCCGTATATTTGTTGAAGACTATTCCGCCGTTCAAAAAGCTTGCGTTCGCACGGTCAAAAAGATCTGCATTCATCGGATCATAGGCCGCATTTACGTCGCTTGAAAGCATGCTGCTGTTTGAAAGGCATCTGCGCAGGGAAAGATCCGAATACCCGTTTTCAGTTCTTGCGATTATTTCTGCAAGCGCATTTTCAAAAAGATGGCTTCCCATTCCCGTGGCACCGACAGAACCGATTTCTTCTTTGTCAACGCAGATACAACATGCCGTTTTTTTTACACCGGCACATTCGATCAATGCCCTTGCGGAAGTGTATGCGCAGCTTCTGTCATCCTGTCCGTAGGCAAGAACAAGAGAACGGTCGAATCCCAAATCTTTCGCACATCCGGCCGGAACGATTTCAAGTTCTGCAGATCCAAAATCATCTTCGTCAATACCATACTTGTCTTTCAGCAGGGCAAGCACCGTTTTTTTTGCGGAAGATTTTTCATCTTTTTTATCTGATTTTTTATCATCATCTTTTGAAGGACATCCGCTTCCAAAAATCAAGTCAAGATTTTCACCTGGAATAAAATCAGCGGCAGATTCTTT
>JAFOTA010000147.1 GCA_017421145.1 Treponema sp. | reverse complement strand
TTCCGCTTTTCGGTAGTTGCCCTTCTGGAAGAAGTGGTCGATGAGTTCGGAGAACGCTTCGCGATCCTGCGGATTCTTTCGCAATCTCTTTTCGATTTTGTCCTCAAACGAAAGCTGCTCGCCTTCTTCGTGTTCGTCGTGCTCATGTTCGTCATGATTGTGAGCGTGTTCGTGGTGATGCTCGTGCGCGTCGTGGTGTTCGTGTCCATGCTCATCATGATGATGCTCATGTTCCATTCCCTCGACAATTTCTTCATTTTTAACACGGTCGCCCAAAACTTCAAGCAAATTGATGACTTTCATGTTCTTGTTGGCGGCATTTTTAAGAACATCATCGACCCACTCGTCGCTCTCGCCGCCGACATAAACGAAAATGTCAGATTCCGAGATTTTTGCGATGTCCTTTACGCTCGGAGAATA
Source organism: Treponema sp. (assembly GCA_017421145.1). The sequence goes on along the minus strand of JAFOTA010000147.1, from coordinate 2,820 downwards.
ACTGTGCAGGTCAACGCCGTTGTTCAAAAGAAGCGTAAGTTCCACATCGTCTGCCTTTTCGCCGATAATCTGTTTCGCCCAGTCGTATTCCGGAAAAATCGTAGTCACGACTTTGAGTTTATTATCGTCAGCCTTTGCTTTTTTCGCAAAAACCGAACCGCATCCAAGTGCAAGCAAAATTCCCATCACTGTAAATATTTTTTTCATTTTATAATTCCTCTGCTTTTATCGCGGAAATGTCCGCACATTTATTGTCTTTGCAAGAGGAATTTTCAGTTGTTGAGGCGGATTTTTGTGCTGACCGGCGTTAGAGACACCATGAAAATCAGCGGAAGAATAAGTAAAAATGTTTCCCCGAATTTTTGCTGGACTTGGACAAAAACATCGGGAGCAACATGAAGATTCTGAAGATTGGATTTTACGCTTAAAATGACCGCACAGACCGGACAATCGTCACCACTACATTCGTGCTCAATGTGAAGGAAAGATGAAGACAGACTTAGAGAAGCAAGCAAAAAAAGGCTTAGAAAAAGTAAAACTGTCTTACGAAAAGCGTGTCCGTGGTTCATCATTTGAATTTCTTATATCAATTTGAGAATGATTCCCAAATTATACGAATTAGCGAGGAATTGTCAAGAGAACATGAGAAATAATAAAATCTTCCAATTATTAAGGTTCCAGAAAGGTTAAATAACTCCGCAATAAGAAATCTCGGGCTATACTGGTATTCGAGGTGTATATGTACAAGGTTCTTGTTGCGGATGACGAAGCGGAAGTCATTGAGCTTGTAAGGCTTTATCTTGAAAAAGACGGGTTTGAAGTCCTCACTGCGGACGACGGAATGACTGCCCTTGGAATTGTTGAGACTGAAAAACTTGACTGCGCGATTCTTGATGTGATGATGCCAGAACTGAACGGCTTTCAGCTCCTCAAAAAAATCCGTGAAAAATCAAACATTCCCGTCATCATGCTCACAGCCCGCGCTTCTTTTCAGCAAGATTATCGTGCTTGCGGTGCTTCTGGTATTCGGTGTAATGGCAGGCATGTACGGAAGCTTCAAAAAGCCGTTCATCAACCTGTTCACGATTCCGTTCATGTTTATCGGCGTGCTCTTGATTTACTTTTTGAGCGGTCAGACTGTTTCGATTATGACTATGGTCGGTCTTGTCATGCTGGTCGGCATCGTAGTAAACAACGGAATTGTTCTTGTGGACTACACGGGCCAGCTCGTTTCACGCGGACTTGGCGTAAATGAAGCCTGTCTCGAAGCGGGAAGCTCCCGGTTGCGCACCTTCACCTAAATTCCGAACAGTTTCTGGAAATTTGCATCGACAATTTCGCTGAGCTTTCGGCTGGGGATATTCCTTTTTGAGGCGATGTATTCGTAGATATATTTGATGTTCTGAGGAATGTTCGTGCCGCTTTTTACTGGGACCGGCGGATAAAACGGGCAGTCGGTTTCTATAAGAAGTCGTTCTTTCGGGACATAGTTCAGCAAATCCGACATGTCGGCGAACGATTTTTTGCCGGCATAGGTAACAGTTCCACTAAAACTTACATACCAGCCCAAATCGAGGAAAAACCCAAGTTCAGACTGACTGTAAGAAAATCCGTGAATCACACCCTTGTTCCATTTTACGGCTTTCAAAACATCTGAAGTTTCTTTGAAACCCTTCCGGCTGTGCAGAACGAAAGGCATGTTCAGTTTTTTAGCGAGAGTCAGCTGCAGGGCGAACAAATCCTTTTCATCTCTTACAGTGTCATAGTCAAAATATTCGTGGTCGCGCCCTTTGAATTCGACAGAATCCCAGTCATGGTCGATTCCGCCCGGTCCGATTGCCACAAGATGACTTGCAAAAATACTGTCGCTTTCCTTGAAGTCCTTAATCACATTTTCAAGATTCTCGATGGTTTCAAAACGGTTATCAACGGAGTCTGAATCAGGCATTACACCGGCAGTAAAATACATCATATCCTGAATGTGCTTTCTCTGAATGTCATCATCGATTAAATCAAGGCATTCTTCCACACGAGAGGCACGCGCCCAGATGTCATCAGCATGAACGCCGCTATCCAAAGCAAACGAAACATCATTCTGTTCCATTTCCATGAGGCTGTCCGCACCCTGCTGCAGGCCGAGTTCTTCCGTAATTTGAAAAAAATTTATCAGTGAATCAGAATACATAATACCACCCATTAAACTATAACATGCATGTGCAACCGGGTAAACAAAAATTGCTCGAAGACGAGGCATTAAATGACATAAATTTTTTTTTCTTTTATAATTTTCACAAGAAATCAGGAACAGGAGAAGAAAAAATGCTGTCATTTGAAAGTGATTATATTGAAGGTGCGCATCCGAAAATTCTTGAGGCACTGACAAAAACAAATATGGAAAGCCTTTCCGGCTATGGCGCGGATTCTTACACAAAATCTGCAAAAGAAAAGATTGCCGCTGCCTGTGCCCTGCCCGATGCCCAAGTCGCTTTCCTGACAGGCGGAACTCAGACCAATCAGATTGTAATCGACACGATGCTTCATCAATATGAGGGCGTGATTTCAGCTCAGAGCGGACATGTAAACGTTCATGAGGCAGGAGCCATTGAATTCACCGGAAGAAAAGTTCTGACACTTCCTTCCCACAACGGAAAAATTGATGCCGCGGAACTTGATTCCTATGTTTCTGATTTTTACAACGACGGAAATCACGAGCACATGGTCTTCCCGGGAATTGTGTATATTTCCCACCCGACAGAATACGGCACCTTGTATTCAAAAAGCAAAATGACCGAAATTTCCAAAGTCTGCCGCAAGCATGAA
>JAFOTA010000146.1 GCA_017421145.1 Treponema sp. | reverse complement strand
GGTGAAAAGACATGGCATGAATTCAGATACACTGATTCGTGGAGTCATAGAATGTTGGATTGGTCTGGAACTTCCGAAATACTCGGAACTCACGAAACACGTGGAGAAACAACGAACATAAGGTTTTATTGGTAAGCAATATGGCGGAGCAATCTTTTTTAGGACTGCTCCGTTTTTTTATAATGCCTTATAAATGATACCTTGCTCCTATTTCCACGCCGTGTACCGGGGTTCCGAGCGCAAGGTACGCAAAATATCTCCACGCTGCGAACACTTCAAGAGGCCCGTTGATCATCATCCCGACTTCCAGGTGCGATTCCCAGTTGAAATCCGGTGAATATTCCGCGCCTCCGTCTTTTGCCATGAATCCGATCGTTCCCCTCCATTCCAAAAGAACAGGTGAAGCAGGGTATGAGCGGGCTATCAGCTGAAGGGAAATTCCGTTTGACAGCGGCATGTCCTGATATTGTATCCTCTGCCAGCATAATGCCCAGTAAAGGCTTACCGGATTTGTCTGTATTATGGAAAGCTGAAATCCCAGCTGAAGGTTTGTGTTCACGCTTTTGAACGGCTCGTTTCCGTCAAAGCTCCGCAGGGGAACGCTTGTGTCAATCTGGAACAAGGGGCCGAAGAATTTCCAGAGCAGCCCTTCGAATCTGGTTTCGTTACCGACCATGCGTCCCGGGAAAAAGAACAGCGATGTGTCCAATGCGAACCTATAGAACTGTTCAGCCCTTGGTTTTGTGCCGTCGGAACCGTCCGGGAGTATTTCTTCTATGACCGTGTCCTTGCTTCCGAATTTCATGTAGTCGCCGTTGCAGTAGGGGTAGTCGTCGAAGGTTATGAATATCGTGTCCAGGAGCCACAGGTCAAGGAAAATGTCGAAAAATGTTTCCGTAACTGCTTCTGACAGCGACCTTGAATACCTCATGGGTTCAACGGGCGTCTGGATTTTTTTCAGTGTGCCTGCATTGAATGCCTGCGCTCCGCAAAAAGACAGAATCACCGAGGACAATAGAACTGCGCTGATAAACTTCTTCATAATAAAGCCTCCTACTTCTTTGCGACCAGAACCATGGTCTTTGCACTGTGGTCATAGGGCGTGAGGGCAAATCCACCGTAGACATCGACGGAAGAAAATCCTATTGCCTTCAGCCTGTCCCTCAGATCCGGGGCCGAATACAAACGCTGCACAAATTCATGTTCGCGCCTGTTTCCGTTTTTGTCAATCAAAATCCACTTGGAGCTAAGACCTTCCCATGCACCGACCACTTTGAAATCCGTGAGTACCGTCATTCCCGCACGCTCGAACCATTCGCCGTCGGTGTAGTACTGCACTGCAATCTCCCTGCTCACGCATTCAAGTATGAAGGTTCCGCCGTCTTTAAGCGAATCAAAAATCCTCCGCAAGATGAGCATGTCCTCATCGATCGTCCCGCAATATCCGAACGATGTGAACACGTTTATGGCCGCATCGAATTTTTTTTCGGTCGTAAATGTACGTAGGTCGGCATTCAGAAGCGTCAGATCCACGCCTTCGTCATCAGCGGTTTCCTTTGCCGCGTCAAGATAGGGCTGGATTATGTCCACTCCCGTAACGTCAAGGCCGCACAATGCAAGTTCAACCGAAATCCTTCCGGGACCGCAGCCTGCATCAAGTATCCGGCTTCCTTCTTTAAGCCCTGCAATCGAGCATATTGCCTTTGCAACTCCGTTCGCTTCTGCCCAATGCTGCTCGTCGAACATGACGGGTGCATAGTTCAGCCAAAAATCTTCCTCTTCAAACCATTGTTTTCCGCTCATCAGAGTCTCCGTTCATTGCGGCGTAGCTTCAGATTCGTCTTTTTGTATGAACGAATAATCCTTGAGACTGTTGCAGATAGGGCATCTCCATGTGTCGGGCACTTTTTCAAAAGGCGTTCCCGGTGCCACTCCGTTTTCTTCGTCTCCTTTTTCCGCCTTATACACGAAACCGCAGACCTTGCATTCCCAAACCATAAATTCCTCCACGGACATTATATCACATTTTATAAAAAGTTGAACATGGTGTGCCCTAGAAGACATGGCGAGGATTTTTTGATTTTAAATTCCGAAATCCATTGAATAACCACCCGATAATTTGTATACTTGTTTTCCGATGGCAGATAAGAATTTCACCGTGCTTGATTTGCTCGATTTGAACCTCAGGGGACATGATGCCCTTAACCTGAAGTGCATTGCAGGTCGCCGCGGATTGTCAAGAATCCTAACTATCCCTGATATAAACAGACCGGGACTTGCTCTTTCCGGGTTCTTCGAGTCATTTGCCCATGCACGCGTCCAGCTTTTCGGCCGTGGTGAGTATTCTTACCTGATGAAAATAGAAGCGGAAGGAAAATATGATGTCATAAGGCGTTTTTTTTCCTACGAGATTCCTTGCTGCGTTTTTACGAGGAGCCTCATGCCGTCGGAAACTTTTTTGTCCATGGCGGAAGAGGTGGGCTGCCCGATACTCCAGTCAGATTTGGAGTCCACTGATTTTTCCATCAGGCTTTTGCGCGTGCTTTCCAATATCTTTGCGCCTAAAAAGACCCTTCACGGCGTTCTGGTTGAAGTGAGCGGTATCGGAATCCTTTTGGTCGGTGACAGCGGGGTCGGAAAAAGCGAGACGGCACTTGAACTTGTGCAGAGGGGACACCGGCTTGTTGCCGATGATTCGGTCGAAGTAAGGTGCGTGAACGGAAACTCCATAATGGGGCAGGGTGCGAACAAGCTCATAAGCCACCACATGGAAATCCGCGGCCTTGGAATCATAAACGTGGCCCAGTTGTACGGAGTCGGCTCAATCCGCGAGCAAAAAGAAGTGCAGCTTGTCGTAAAGCTTGAAAACTGGGATCAGAACAAAGTCTATGACAGGCTTGGTACTGAAACTGCATACACGGATCTTCTTGGGGTAAAGATACCTTACATTGAGATTCCTGTAAAACCGGGTCGTAATCTTCCTATTATATTGGAAGCTGCGGCAATGAACGAACGCCTTAAGTCCATGGGATATTTTTCTGCCCAGGATTTCAACCGCAACGTCCTTAAATGGATTGAATCCGGTGAAGCTCAGGCTGCATATTACGGAAGCGATGATTCTTATTAGAATATATTTTATTTTAAGACAATTTTATGTAAATATATTGAGGAGAAAGAAGTGGTAGAAAGAATTCTTACAGTACGCAACAGAGCAGGAATCCATGCACGTCCGGCGGCGCTTATCGCACAGACTGCAAACCGTTTTAAGTCGGAGATTTCCCTTGAAAAGGATACCGCTACGGTTAACGCCAAATCAATAATGGGAGTTATAACTTTGGCGGCGGCCTACAATACTGCTTTGACCCTCAAGGTGGAAGGCTCGGATGAAAGTGAGGCGGCAGAAGCTGTCATGGCGTTGTTTGAGTCAAAATTTGAAGAGGAATAGCCCATGAAAGAATTGACCGAGCGTCAAAAGGAAATCTTGGACTTCATCGCCCAGTTTACGGATGACAATGCATATGCTCCGACCGTCCGTGAAATATGCGATCATTTCAATATTTCAATAAGGGCCGTGCAGGATCATGTGGCGGCTCTGCAGAAAAAGGGATATCTTTCGGTTACAAGGCACCGCTCTCGTTCGATGAGGGTTCTGAATGATCCGCGCTCCAAGAACAAGTGCCCGGCGTTCATTGAAGTTCCCGTAATCATTTCCGGGGATGCAAAAGATCTGCTTGAAAGGTCAAACGTTTCTGGTGCAGTCTACCGCTCAACTTCATATATCGTTTCAGGAAAGATTTATTTTGCGTTCCATGCCGATGACGACAGCATGAAAGATGCCGGAATCTTTGACGGGGACCTTGTGATTGCCGAAAAAACGGAATCATGCCGGGAAGGTCAGATTGCCGTGGTCTGCTATGAGGGACGTATTTTGATCAGGCGTGCCGTAAGGGAAAATGACAGGCTCTGCTATAAGGCCGGAAACGATTATTTTGCCCCGGTCTATGCCCATCAGGTAAAGCTTTTGGGCGTGCTTGCGGAAATCTCCCGCTCTTACTGATCAGGTGCGTGTCTTGAACGAAATAGAACTGTATCTTTTTACTGGACCAGAAGCCGGTGAAAAGAACGAGGCCATTGAAAATATCCGTGATGCCGCTTCCAAGAAAAACGGTTCCGTGGATGAGTACCGCTATTATGCTTCGGAAACACGCATTCAGGATGTGGTGGCCCAGCTTCAGAACGTGTCCTTGTTTTCTCCTGCGCTTTTTATAGTATACAAGAATGCCGAGCTGATAAAGGGCAAGTCCGATCTGGAATTCCTATCACAGTGGGCTAAAGGCGGTGCAAAAAACAGTCCCAGTACCCTGATCCTTGTGTCGGATGAAAATTCCGTTGACAAAAAAGTGGAGTCGCTCGTTCCTGCAAACCACAAAAAAATGTTCTGGGAAATGTTCGAAAACCGTAAGGAGCAGTGGATTCAGGGGTTTTTCAGAAAAAACGGATTCTCGGTTACCGACGGTGCAGTGGAGCGCATACTGGACATGGTTGAAAACAATACCGAAGTCCTGAAAACGGAATGCTCAAGGTTTTTCTATTGCTTCGACCGCGGATATACTATCAAAGAGGAAGACGTAGATAAAATTCTTTCGCATGACAGGGAAGAAAATGCGTTCACGTTGTTCGAGTCTATGGCCGACACATCTAAATCTCCTGCACAGCGTTTTGAATCATCATTGGAAATCCTCCAGAAAATAAGGATGTCAAGGGAGTCCAACGGGGTTATGATAATCGCCGGGCTTACTTATTGCTTCAGGCAGCTGAGGGCTTGGCATCTTTTGCACATGGAGAACAAGAATCCCACGGACATACAGCTTAAATCCGCCGGTTTTTCAGGTAAAAAAAATCAGCAGAGATATGCTTCCGCCGCGAGGGTCTGGTCGCCTGGTGCAGTTACCGGGGTCATCGCACTGCTTGCGGATACTGACATGTCCATAAGGGAATGCGGTTCCTCAATGGAAGATACGAACCTTTTCAAGCTGCTGTATTCAATAGTCATGAAAAACGGGCGTTTCTTCTCAGATTATGACAAATCCATCTGATTTAGGATTTCTTTAAGCTTCAAAAGCTCTTCTTTGGTCAAAGTGATTCCTTTTCCCATTTTTTCATGCTCGGGTGCCCACGGACGGATATCGTATTTTGCCGGACGCTCGCTCCATGAAATAAGGTTCAGCTCCGTTTTCCAACCTCCCTTGGTTTCCGAAAGAACGCCGAAGCTCTGCTCTATGCTGTACTTGAAATCATCCATAAAGAAAAACACTCCATTAAATAAAATTGGTTGTTCAAATGCCGGGCAATAATATAGAACAAAAAAATGTGTCCACTACCATAAAAGCACGTCCGTGAGCAGCGAGTTGAAGGCGATCGGTTGAAAAACCTTGAGTGTGTTCTCCGCCTTCAAAGCAGCTCCCGGCCGCTTGCTTTTATTCCCGTTCCCACATTTTTTCATGTGTATAATAAATATCCGGCATTCAATCCATTAATTCAATGATACTGTTTTCTGGCAAAAAATCCAGTGCTATCAGGACTTCGACATGAAATCTATTGATAAATGCAACGCATGAGCGGGTCCCAGTTGACGGCAAAAAGAAAGGAAACCTCCATGATTGGCGCCTCCTTACTTTTTGCCTACGTCCCACTCCTGTGTTGAATATGTCC
>JAFOTA010000145.1 GCA_017421145.1 Treponema sp. | reverse complement strand
TCGAACGCAGAAAGCGGGCGTGTACTTGCAATCGTAAAAGACAGCTACGCCAACTGCATGATTCCGTTCCTCGCCGAACATTTTTCAACGATATATGTTTTCGACACAAGATTCTACAGGAACAGCACAATCGATTTCATCAACACAAACGGAGTGACCGACGTGCTTTTCCTCTACAACATGTACACCATAGACAGCGACACAGGAATCAACGGAATACACTAATCAGATTTGCAGTGTATGAACGTCAGCTCGTGCTTGTTGTAGTTCAAATGGAAGATGCGGCTGGAAGGAATTTTTTCAAACTCTGCCACAAGATTCCAGTCGATTTCACCCTGCATTTTTATCGTGCATATCATGTTGTCAACAAGACCGCTTTCAATCCACAGTTTTATCCATTCAAGGAGCCTTTCTGGATAGCAGATTACGTCGCTGAAAATCCAGTCGAAATGTCCGAGCGCTTCCGGTTTCAACGTGAACGCATCATGAGCCATAAAAGTCACGAGAGGATTTTCCATGAGGCTTTCGGCAAGCGGCGAACGGTCAACGGCGAACACTTCCGCACCAAGGGATGCAAGAACCCAAGTCCATCCACCGGGACAAGCTCCAGCTTCAAAACACTTTGTTCCGCTTCCAGGAAGCTCCGCTCCGAAATAATGATGAGCAAGCACAAGGCTTTCCTGGACTTTAAGATATGCCCTGCTCGGAGGATTTTCATGATCTTCAATCCATGTGATTTTACCGGACGGAAGGCATGAAGAAGTTTTTGCGGAAGCCAAAAGCGTGTGCTCGTCAATCAGTGTGTAAAGTCCCACGGGAGACTGGGGAATGTCAAAAGGAAAAGTCCTGTCCTTTAGGTTCACGTACGGAAGTTTTTCCTGAATCAATGCGGAACGCCGGAACAACGTATGATTGTAAGGACTCCATGACCTCTGGACGGATTTCAAAGCCTGCGCCGCATCACCGATTGAATCGAAGCGGACAAAAAAAGGTTCGACCATGGCACATCTGCACCAAAAAGGAATGTTGTCGGCGACATGTCGCACAATCTTTTTTTCACCGGAACCATCAGCTGAAATTGGAGGATATTCTTCGCGAAGATTTTTAAAACTAAAGCCGGGAACAAAAACAAGATCCCCGTAGTCAATGCGGTTTTCAAGCGTTTCTCCGAATCTGTTTTTGAACTCGGAAATCATAAGCTCCTTCATTTCATCATAAGGCAAAAAAGCCGCGCCGCCTGCACTTTCAATTTTCCACGACATCTAATCATTCCCCTCCAGGATAAGCGACTTCTGGTATTTGGGCAAAAATCTTTTCACACCGCCTGTTTCAAAGCTCACGGAAATCACATACTCGCCCTCTTCGTTCATTTTACCGGATACTATTACCCCGTACCCGTAATCATCATGGTAAACCTGCGCGCCTACATGCCATTTTTTTGCGACAGGATCTTCACCAGATGCAAGACCCGGTTCATATGCAGAAGGCTTTTCCCCTATCACATTCATCAGCGAAGGCTCTATTTCATTCAAAAACGGAGACGGATACATATTTTTCGTCTGTCCGTACATTCTGCGCATGGCACAGCTTGTCATGTACAATTCATCTTTCGCACGGGTTATGCCTACATAAAAAAGCCGTCTCTCCTCTTCCATCTCATCGCCTGCTTTGTCTTCACGCGGGAAAACACCATGTTCCATTCCGGTGATTATCACCCGGTTGAATTCAAGTCCCTTCGTGTTGTGGAGCGTAATAAGGGTAACGCAGTCAGTTGAATCTTCGCTTTCATTTTCAAGCGAGCGGTCAAGGTCAACGTGGTCAAGGAATTCAAGAAGCCCGGATTTCGTGCAAGGATATAAAGACGCTGCATTTGCAAGTTCCTGAATGTTCGAAACTTTTTGAGTGCCGGCAATTTCATCCTGACTTCTGTGATAATCTTCAAGCCCCGATTTTACCGAAACAGATTCCACAAGCTTTGCAAGATTGTTTTTCTTTTTTTCACTGCCGTCAGTTTCTGGAACCATATTTTCAAATTCATCGAAGAGCGAAACAAAAGATGAAATCCCTTCAGCGGCTTTTTTAGAAAGCTTTATTTTACGGCAGCCTTCAATGACCGACTGTCCCCTGCATGATTCGATGATTTTTTCCTGGCTCACGTTTCCTATTGCACGGGCCGGTTTGTTCACGATACGCCTGAATGCAATTTCATCACGCGGATTTGCAATGAACGAAAGCCACGCAAGCAAATCCTTTACTTCTTCACGCTCATAAAATTTCAGAGTCCCGACAACCCTGTAAGGAATCTTCTTCCGTAAAAAAAGCGACTCGAATCCGAGTGACTGTGCGTTCGTCCTATATAGGATTGCCCAATCAGAATAAGGCACTCCTTTTTCATGTGCATTTTCAATCAGCTGGGAACAGAATTCACATTCTTCATCCTGATTTTCAAGGAACGCAAGCACCGGCTTTTTTCCTTTGCCCCTGGACGAAACGAGCGTTTTTCCAAGACGCTGGAAATTATTTTTGACGACCGAATCCGCGCACGCAAGAATCTGGGATGTGGAACGGTAATTCGTTTCAAGGCGCACGAGCTTAGTATCCGGAAACTGCTTTTGAAAATTAAGGATGTTCTTCACTTCTGCACCGCGGAATTTATAGATGCTCTGGTCATCATCACCGACGACACAAACATAGATCCCGGATTTTTCATCAAGGCCGGCAAGCTGCTGGAGCAAAAGATACTGAGCCACGTTTGAATCCTGATATTCATCGACCATTATGACACGGTAGCGCGAATATATTTCTTTTCTTACCGAAGGCTCGTTTTTAAGGACAAGGTACGGAAGAAGTATCAGATCTCCGAAATCAACGTTGCCTGTGTCACGGAGACGCTTTTCATATGCTTCATATTGGAGCGCAAATTCTTCACCGAATCCTATCTGCGAAAAACCCTGGCTTTCAGGAACAAGGCAATAATCTTTTGCAAGTGAAATTCCATGTGCAACGGACGAGCACTCTTTTTTTGTAAGACCGGGCAGAGCTTTTGAAACGAGAGTCACCATGTCATCGTCATCATAGACCGTGAAATTTTTATCAAGCCCGGCATATTGCCAATACTTTCTCAAAAAATATGCGCCGAAAGAATGGAACGTGCGGATCTGCGCGTATGCTGATTTTGGTTCCAGACGCACAGCCCTTTCACGCATTTCTTCAGCGGCTTTTTTTGTAAACGTCACCGCAAGTATTGAATAAGGGTCAACATGCATCTGCGAAATCAGATATGCAATTTTCGTGGTGATTACGCGTGTCTTTCCTGAACCTGCTCCGGCAAGAATCAAAAGAGAACCGCCCTGATGAACGACCGCTTCCGCCTGCTGTGGATTCAGGACTTCAAGATATTCATCGGGACTCACAAAGAACTCCGTCAATGTCAACCTGCGATGATGCGACTGCTTTTGCCTTCACCATTTTTCCCGGAACGACTGCGGCAACTTCATCCGGATTGTCAAGATCGTATCGGACTACAAAAGAACCGTCAACTTCGGGAGCTTCAAACCATGCACGCCCGATTGCAAGACCTTCGTCTGTACCTTCTTTATTTTCGATTATCTCTTCAATCAATACGTCGTAGATTTTTCCGGTGCGGTCCGAAAGTCTTTTCTGCGTAATCCGGGACTGGATTTCATTCAATGAATCTGCCCTCTGCTTTGCGGTTTTAGGCTGTACCTTGCCCTTCATTTTTTCGGCAGGGGTTCCTTCTTCGCATGAATATTCAAAGCAGCCGCTCCAGTCACTTTCAATCGTCTCCAAAAATTTTCTGGTTCTTTCAGCGGCATCATCAGTTTCTCCCGGAAAGCCGGTCAAAAAAGTCGTCCTTATGCAGCTTTCTGGAAAATAGGAGCGTATCGTTCCCACAAGTTTTTTATACGAATCAAAGGAGCCTTTTCTGTTCATCGCACGGATTATCTTGTCGTCGCCGGACTGGAAAGGAATGTCAAAATAAGGAAGAAAACGGCTGTCCTTTTTCATTACGTCAAGTATGTCGCTGTCAAAGTGATCGGGGTGGATGTATAAAAGCCTGACCCAAAAATCACCTTCGATTTTGGAAATCTCTTCAAGAAGACGCGCAAGGCAAGATTTTTCTTCAGACGACTTTTCGCCGCAAGTTTCAATCAGAGGTTCCCTAAGAGTTTCAAAAAGCTTGGAGTAGGTATTGGTTCCGTCATCAAAAACGTCGTCAGATTTTCCGGCACCGAATGCCGCAAGATCCTGCCCGATCAGGTTGATTTCATGCACTCCCTTTTTTATGAGCGACTTGATTTCCTGAACGATGTCTTCCGCTTTTCTTGAACGCAGCCCGCCGCGGATAATCGGTATGGCGCAGAATGTACAACGGTTGTCGCATCCCTCGGTGATTTTCACATACGCAGATCCCTTGAACGAAAGAAGGGTGTTTCTGTCACCGCAGCATACGCCGGTCTGTGGAGGAACAACGACAGGACGTCCGCCGTCCAAAAGAGATTTTACGGTTCCGTCAATTTTTGAAAGATCACCGTTCCCAAAAAATCCGTCGGCTTCTGAAAGCTCTTTTTCAAGTACAGATGCATAACGTTCCGCAAGGCATCCGGCCAAAAGAATCTTTGCGTTCGGATAAGATTTTTTTGCATCGATTACGGCATTCAGGCTTTCTTCTTTTGCAGATGAAATGAATCCGCAGCTGTTGATGATAATAAAATCAGCATGGGACGGCTCATCGGTTTTTATATAGCCGATGTTTTCCAACCGGGTGACGAGGATTTCCCCATCAACCTGGTTTTTTGCACACCCATGCTGGTCAAGATAAAATTTCTTGTTCTGTGAATCTGTATCTACCAAATCAGTCAACTGCCTCAACTACAAGACGGTATTTTCCATCGTTTCCGTGAACCCACTTGATGTCCTCAACTTCAACATGTCCGTCAGAACCAATGCCGAGGTCGATGATCTTCGTTCCTGCAGTAATCTGGAGGCTCAATGAATTCATGTTGCTGGTCCACAAGCGGATTCCGTTCTGAGCCTGCAACGGTATTGAGGAACTTGATGCAGTGTAATGGTTTTCAATCTTTTCGCCGTAATCAATCTTATAGCGGAAAAGACATGAGCCGCGGAACGTTACGGTCAAAGTGAACGGATACGGTCTTGTATCTTCGTGGATTACGTTCTGGTTTGCATTGGCTGCAGTGACCGGAATGTAATCAGGCTCCTTGGTTTCTGCGACAGGAGTACCGGTATCCTCAACATCAGCGACCACAGTATTGTCATCAAGCAGAAGACGAACCTGTGCACCGCGGTTTTCATCGTTCGTGGCAACGTCGCTCAAATAAACGATCAAATCTGAAACTGAGTCTCCGTCAATATCAAGGACACGCTCTTCACCAAGCGCAACGATCTGGCTTCCAGCAGGTGTTTCAAGAGTAAGGTCACCGAGAACGCCCTTTACCGTAAGCACGATTTCGCCGTCACCTTCTTTTCCAGGAACGATAATCTGGTCGCCCTTGTACATGCGGATTTCTTTCGGGGTGCCGCTGAATTCATACTTGTGTATTTTCTTTGTTTCAGCAAGCAGACGTTCATTTTCCGCTTTCTGAAGATTCATTTTATGGATGAAGAAATAAAGGTAAATTCCAATTCCGACCAAAATCAAAAAGATGACTCCGGCAATGATAGGAACGAGCATCTTAGGTTTTTTCTTCTGCAAAAGCTCGACTGGAATCGGGGACTCCTGGATTTTTTTCGCCTGATAAAGCTTAAGTATCTCATTCGGATTCAGACCGAGGAATTCAGCATAGTTCTTCAAAAAACCGATCATGTACGGTTCGCCAGGGAAAACATCGTTCTCTTCATTTTCCAAGGCTTCGATATACTGACGAGTAATGGAGGTCTTTGCCTCAACGTCTTCTATAGTAAGATCCTGCTCCTCTCTGCTTGCCTTTAACTGTTGTCCATAGCTGTCCATTTTTCAATTACTCCTGGAACAAGAAATTATTATAAGAGGTAACATGTGCCGGCGGATCAAAATAGAATTCTCCGCTTCCGACCTTTACGTTCAGCCTGTAGTTTGTCAGATCAATCTTGTAGACCTGTCCTTGAGGCGTGGTTGCGACTACACGGCGTATAAGTTTCGTTTCCGGCTCGATTGAAAGCTTTATGCTCTCGAATGCTTCTGATGTAGCGCGGCGGTAAAGCATGAGGTTGACGACTTTTTCTTCGCTTCCCTGATCAAGAGGTACCGGCGTTGCGTCAGTTTCAAACGAAATCGTGTAATATCTTTTGAAAAGAGTGAGTCCGCGCGGTGAAATGGTCGAATCATCTGCGGTCTTGTCATCTATCGTCTGCTGCAAAAGGATTTCCTGACCCGGAAGATACAGCTGCAGCGTGGTTCCGTCAAAAATCAAAAGCTGTCCGCCCTGACGGTTGAAACTGATCCTTAAAAGCTGAGGACGGCTGTAGGCAAGGCTGCCCTTCATCTGACGGCCATCCGAATCAGCGGCAATATCACAGCGGTATGTGTAAAGCCCCGCATAAAAATCACTTACATCATTAAAATATGAACTTGCCGTAACAATCTGAGAAAAAGCCAACGTTGACGCGAACAAAAGCCCTGCAAGACAAATAACAAGTTTCTTCATGTGTCATACTCCCGAAAACAGCTTTAAATATTGCCTATTATAATAGAGAATAAAGGGATTTAGGTCAAGGATTTTTACTATCTGATTTTTTCTTTGATAGATTCAAGGACTGCAAGAGCGTCGATTCCGTCCTGCAAAGTGGAGGCCAGAGCTGATTTTTTATCCAGAAAATCAACCGCACTCTGGATCATGTTTGAAAAATAGCAGTTTTTTTCCGGCACATCGATTTTTTCTTCTGTCAGGCTGTAAAAACCCGTGTACAAAGCGGATTCTTTTCTCCTGTACAGCTTCAAAAACCCGTTTCCGATGCATATACAGCCTTCAGTGCCGCGGATTTCGATTTCAAAACCGAAATATTTCGATCTTCCGCTGAAAGAAAGGGTCACATCCGGGCATTTTTCAAGCGAATAGCATGCATTTACCTGCCTTACGCATTTTTTTCCGTCAACATAAAGTCCGGTGATCACAGGATTCTTAAGCAGAGGATTCCCCGCAAGAGATTTTTTGCAGTAGATTTCGGAAGCTTTTTTCAGAAGCCCTCTTTTTTTTCCGCATTCAGCATTCACGGATTTTTCATGGCAAAAATCATGGAGCAAAAACTGAACGGCATCAACAAGATGGGTTCCGTCATGAATCAGGCTGTAGGCTCCTGTATCTTCTTCCGCAGGATTATAAACGGCCATGGCAGATGACAAGGTTCCGCGCACGCTCTGCAGCTCACCGATTGTTCCGATCAGCGAACGGGCAAGTATGTAATCCTTTGAAAAACGCCTTTCGTGGTTCACCATGACCGGCACTTTGTTTCTTTCGGCCATATCACGGATTTTCAATGCCTGCTTCATGTTGAGGGCAACCGGTTTTTCAAGAATCACAAGGCGCGGTCTTGAAACTATTGCGTCAACCGCTTCTTTTTCATGGCTGCTTTCGTTAACCGCCACAACGACAATGTCAGGACGGTTTGAAGAATACAGCTGCAAAGAGTCCCTGTATACCGCCGCACCGGGATTTGCATCGTGCCAATTGCACAAAGTCTGGGCATCAGTGTCACAACCGGCAACAAGCCTTATACGGGGATTTTCGTTTATTGCCATCGTATGACTGGCCGGCTGCTCTCTTTTCGGATCCAGACCAAGACTGTAGCCGATACGTCCGCACCCCACCAATGCAGCGGTATACAAAGGTTCAAACATCAGCTGTCTATTTCTCCATCAAGGCAGCGTATTTTTGTGCAAGCCGCTTTGATTTTTTGGCCGCAAGACCACAATAATTCGCTGGATGCTCAAAGAAATTCGCAGGATTTTCCACGCCGAGTTTTTCAAGCTGTGCGGTTATGTCCTTGTATTCTTTTTCATGAGTCTTGAGGACTTCAAAGAATGTCTTTCCTGATTTTTCAGCTTCAAGGGTAATCTTACGGATGATTTCATGTCCGTCGTTATAGCCGGCTTCTCCGAGAAGTATATAGGCAGGTTCTGCAAGCACTCCGCCCTTCACTTTTCCACCGGCACCCTCAAGGTTTTTCGCCATGTTTTCACGGTCAGCCTGCAATCCTTTGACGACAGAATTCATACGTGCAACGGCCATAGTAAAGCCTGCGACATAATCGGCAATAAAGCGCTGGGACGCAGAATTGGTCAGGTCACGCTGATGTTCTGAAATCTGATCCATATAAAATGTGATTACACGCGGGCACATTGCTTTCCAAAGTGATTTTACATGCTCTGAATTCCAAGGATTGCGTTTCTGCGGCATTGTGGATGATCCGACCTGGGTTGACGCAAAATATTCAAACACTTCCCCTATTTCAGAACGCTGAAGATTACGGAGATCATCGGCAAGATTGGCAATGATACCGAAAGCAACGTTCATCTCAAGCAAAAGCCTGAGCACCGCTTCCGGTTCAACAAGCTGATTGGAATACTCTGACGGCTGAAGTCCCAGGAATTCAACATAAGTTCTTTCAAGCTCTTCAGGATCCTTTACAATCATTGAAGGACCGTTATATGCACCGACCGGGCCTGCGAGTTTTCCTACCAGCTGATTGGAAAGCTCCTCTATCCTGAGTATTGATTTTCCAAGTCTTGCAACGAATTCAGCGATTTCCCAACCAAATGTTATAGGAACTGCATGCTGACCATGGGTGCGTCCGACCTGAGGAGTCTCACATTCACGCTCGGCAATTTCACAAAGATATTTCTCCAGTTTCTTGAGTTCCGGAAGAACGACATTCTGCGTTACGTCACGCATGCGGCAGCTCAATCCAGTGTCAAGGATATCCACGGAAGTTGCACCAAGATGAATCAGCGGTCCGATTTCAGAATCAACTTTCGTCTTCATAACGTTTACCAGAGCGCGGATGTTATGCTTGGTCTTCTCTTCTTCTTTGTAGACTTCTTCAGGATCAATATTTTCGGCAATTTCATCAAGTTTTTCCGCAATTGAATCCGTGAGCTTTCCACGAAGCTTCAAATGAGCCTTGACAAGAGCAGCTTCGCATTTTGCATGAGAACGAACCGACGCTTCTTCAGATATGTATTTTGAAAGTGAAGAAAAAGCTTCGGCTTCCGACAACGAGTAT
>JAFOTA010000144.1 GCA_017421145.1 Treponema sp. | reverse complement strand
CTTTCTTTTTTATGGAGCCGTCACTTTTGCATAATTCCGGGTGCGAAATGCAGAACGAAATGAACGACGCTAAAAAAATCGGCGAAAGGGTTATGGCGGAAGGATCAGCGTTTTTTTCAGGCACTTGTTTTTCAATCAAAGCTTCCATTCCGATTTTTGAACCGAGTGCTTCTTCGAGGATCGGGTTTATGGAATAAATTTCTTTTGTGCTGGATTTTGATTTGCATGTGTAAAGAATCATGCGTTCTTCAAGATTCTGCAAGTGCGCGCGGATTGAAAACGGATCGCTGTCATCGGAGAAAAAATCAATGACGCTTTTTTTTGTCGGTTCCGGCATGATTTTTACAAGCGAGATTATTTTCAAATCATTTTTGCCCAAAAGAGCGATTATGTTTTTTTTGTTTTCGTCCTGACAGAAAAAAGTCGAGAGCTGTGTCACAAGATTCTGCTTATTGAACGGCGTGGAAATTTCTCCCAAAAACATTCTGGCATGATCCAAGAACTGATCCGTGGGCATTGCGGTCAAATTTTCTTTCCACTGATTTATGCGGCTTGTAACTTCAGGACTGAATTTCATAAGTTGCATCTCCTTTTGTCAGGGATTTTGTCTTTTTCTATGAGTTCGTCAAAGCTGTCTTCATTTTCGTAGCGGATGATTCTGTATGCATAGCCCTGCTCACCCAAAAATTTCTGGCGCTTCGTTCCGAATTCTTCATCGATTGAATCTTTTGAAACGATCGTGAAAAATCTTGCTGTGCGTTCTTTCGGGCGTAAAAGGCGGCCTAAACGCTGGGCTTCTTCTTGGCGTGAACCAAAAACTCCGCTCACTTCAATCGCCATGCTTGCATCAGGCAGATCTATTGCAAAATTCGCGACTTTGCTTACGACAAGCACTTTTATTTTTCCTTGTCTGAAATCAGAATAGATTTGGTCGCGCATGGAATTTTTTGTTTTCCCGGTGATTATCGGTGCGTTAAGAATTTTTGCGATTTCATCCAACTGATCCAGATACTGTCCGATTATGAGGATTTTGTCATCGGGGAATTTTTCGACAAGCTCTTTTGCAATGCGGACTTTCAGCGGATTTGTGGCTGCGATTTTGTTCTGTTCCCTTTTGCCTGCCACGACATATTTGAATTTAAGCTCATCGTCCATGTTGATTCTTACTTCAACACATTCGGCGGTTGCAATCCATTTGTCTTTTTCAAGCTCTTTCCAAGGCACGTCATAGCGTTTCGGGCCAACCAGAGAAAAAACGTTTCCTTCGCATCCGTCTTCACGGACAAGCGTTGCCGTCAATCCCACCCGGCGGACGGCCTGCAATTCAGCTGCAATCCTAAAAACGGGAGCCGGAAGCATGTGTACTTCGTCATAGATTATCAGTCCCCAATTGCGCGTGCGGAAAAGTGAAAAATGCGGATATGGACCTGTTTTTTCCGGCCGCCATGTCAAAACCTGATATGTCGCAACCGTTATGGATTTTACATTTTTGTTTTCGCCCGTGTATTCTGCAATGTCGTCTCTTGTAAGGGATGTCTTGTCGATCAGCTCGTCAATCCATTGGTGAACGGCGGAAATGTTTGTCGTTACGATCAGCGTGTTTGTTTTCAGCATTTCCATAATCAGCATGCCGACTATTGTTTTTCCGGCTCCGCATGGCAGAACGATCGTTCCGAATCCGGTACCAGGGCCTTTGTCGCCGACCAATGCCTGCGCAGATTCCCTTTGATATGTGCGGATTTCAAATTTTTTTCCTGATGCAGTTGTTTCGCGCAGTGAAATTTCCATCGGTTCGCCGTCAATAAGAGGTACGTCATCTTTTACCGGCCAGTTCAATGCAAGCAGATTTTGCTTTATCGTGCCTCGGTCAGTCAGATTCAGCATGAAACAGAATTTTCTTTCTTCATCCGAAACTTCAACCGTGTTTCCTGGCGGACACTCATATTCATGCGGAACCATCAGTTTTTTTAGCGGTGCATTGTAATCAATCTGTTTGTAGATAAAAGGAGACTTGCAGACCAAAAACAGATATTCTTCTTTTATTGTTTTTCCGTTTTCCGTTTTTTCATAGACAGGTCCCGGTACAAGGCGGATTTTTCCGAAGCGTTCACCAGTTTCTTGAATCCACATTTCTACGGCAGACGGCATTTCATATCGGGAAAACTCTTTCAGCTGCGAAATGACTTTTTCGGGAGAATAACCTGCGCTGGATGCATTCCAAAGCGAAAGAGCGGAAATCCTGTAGGTGTGCCAATGCTCAGGAGATTTTTCCAATTCTGCAAAAGGAATCAAGGCGTTCCGGCATTCTTCCGCACGTGGTGAATGAACGTCCAGCATGAGAGTTCTATCTGACTGTATTACCAAAGGATTTTCTAAATCTGCCATATTTAAACCGAATCTAAATTATACACCGAAATTCGGAAAGTTAAAAGGTTTTTAATGAAAAACATTAAGGATGTTTCCATCAAACTTGAAAAAAAAATGAAGCTGGTGTAGAATATTAACTAACGAATGGTAGGGGAAGCATGGGGAAAAAAATTTCTCAAGAAGAAATAATCTTGGCGCTTATTGATATCTCTTTTTTCAAATCTACCGGGGCAACCAGTCTTTCTGATATTGCTGAGCGGTTGGGAATAAAAAAAGCGTCGCTTTATAATCATTTTGACAGCCGGGACGCTATACTTTCAGAAGCATTCAAATTTTGCGCTGATTATCTTTCGGCAATTAATTTTCTTCCGCCGGATTTGGAAGCCGTCACAAAAAAATATTCTGCGGCATCTGTTTTAAAAGGAATAATCAACCGCTATTTCAAAATGCATGAAAAACGTCCGCTTTTTCAGATTTACACTTTTGTTGAAAGCCAAAAATATTTTTCAAAGCCGGCAGCTGAAATCGTTTCTGCTGAGCATGCCAGATTGTATGAGCAGACCGAAATCCTTTTTAAGTCGCTTATGAACAACGGAAAAATCTTTTTGCCGGAAGCATATAAAAGCGGCTGCATACAATGGTTTTTAAACGGTGTCAGCACTTTGCTTTCAAACCGCCTGATGCAAAGAAAACGAATGATTGTCGAAAATCCGTCCGGTGAAGAAGGTGAGCTTTTTCCTCTTCCTGTAGATGATTCTGCATTGGAAGAAATAGACCGCCTCATCGATGATTTTACGCGCAGGATCGGCTGAAATTTTTTTTACAAGGAATAAAATTATGGATTGTATTTCATTTGAAGACGTTTCTTTTTCTTATCCGCTTGTCGAAGGCGATTTGGATGAAAATGGAAAGCAGATAATTCCCCAGCCTGTGTTCGATCATTTTACAGGAGTCATCCCGGCTGGTTTTACGAGCTTGATTGGTCCGAATGGTTCTGGAAAATCTACTTTCATGATGCTTGCGAGCGGCCGTCTTGTTCCGCAGTCAGGTAAAATAAATCTTTTCGGGCAAAACATAACTTTCCTTGATGAAGAGAAAAAAAATCTTCTGGCATCAGTGATTTATCAGAACATGGAATTTGAAAGCGATGAAAAAGTTTCTGCGCTGCTTTCATTTGTCTATTCACACGGTGCATTGAAGGGAAACGCAAAATCAATCCGCGGCAAGGAAAAAGATTTGCTTTCCGAAACCATAGAAGTTTTTGAGCTTTCCGGCGTTCTGAACCACGGTCTTGCAGAATTGAGCAAAGGTGAAATACAGAGAGTGCTTTTGGCGTTCAGCATGCTTTATGGAAGCGCATCTGTTTTTATGGATGAACCGCTTTTTGCAATGGAGCCGAGGCAGAAGATTTCAGCCCTTGAATATATCAGGGATTTTTGTGCGGCAACTAAAACTGCGGTTTTTATTTCAATGCATGAGCTTGATCTGACAAGACAGTTTGCGGAAAACGTGCTTCTGTTTTATCCGAACCGTGACATGGATTATGGAAGCCCTGAAGAAGTCCTGACAAACGAAGCTCTGGAAAAAGCTTATGGCGTTCCTGCTGCAATGCTTAAAGACAAAGAGACTTTTACAAGAGAGCAGCTGATTCAAACCAGTGAAGCTATTTTGAAAATACAGAATACCTGCAAGTAAAAACAAACCCCTGAAGCCATCCGGTGGCTTGTCAGGGGTTCATGGAATCTTTATTCAACGGGTACAAAATCAAAGAGGAGGAAATCTTTTCCATAAAAGACTCCTTCTGCTTTGATTTTTTTGTTTTTCAATCCTGCAAGATGCTCTGCATTCGATTCTTCGACACTAATGTTGTATGTCTTTCCGTCATCGGATTTGAATGTGAATTTGCGGTTTCCTTTGCCGCCTTTTACATTCAGGGTTCCCGTTATCGTCGTAAGTTCGGCAGTGACTGTCCTTGTCTTTTTGCCTGAAATTATTCCTTCCGGGATTTCTTCAAATCCGCTTGGTCTTTGTCCTGCTCCTATTCCTCCGCCTTCACCAAAACCAACCGGGGGTCTGTCTGATATGTGTAGGACAGATTTTTCAGGAATGGAGTTGTCTTCTGCATTAGAATCTTTTGAACCGTTTGCCGTGATTGGTGCGGCTGTCAATGTCATGGACAATGCAATCAATGACAGTGCCATTGTGTTTTTAATTTTCATTTTCATCTCCTGGTCAGGATTTCCTTAAATCGTCAAATCCCCGTCTTTTAGAATGACAGATTCACTTCCGTCTTCATATTTGATGGTAATGGTCGGATTTCTGACAAGACCATCAAAGTGAATCAAAGCAGGTGCGTCTCCGTCATAGTTTTCTCCTATTGCGAAGTGGCATGTCCGGAAAACTTTTTCATCTTCAAGCATGTTGCCCGTGATGTTTGCTGCAGGATTAAGCCCGATTCCAAGTTCGCCGATGTTCCTTGCATTTTTTTTGTATTCAGCTCCGGTTTCCTTGGAAAGCTTTCCTGTAAGAATCATTGCGAGCGATTCTTTTTCTGCGTTTTGTATGTCTTTCAAAAGACGCTTTGCTTCTGCTCCGCCGGTAATGTCTTTTACAAATCCGTTTTGGACGCTGACAACAATTGGTGTTTTCAAAATTGCATCGCCGTCACTGAAAGTCATGCTTCCGTCAAAAACAATCGTTCCTTCCGTGCCGTTCAGTTCTCCTTCATCAGCTTCGTTTTTTTCTTTGCCGACTACCGGAGAAATAAACACTTCACCGCTTGGAATGTTACCGCCTGTGCCTGGTTTTGAAAAATCTCCGTCATCAACAAGGGGAAGCCTTCCTTTTACCGGGACAACGACATCCGTTCCGCCGGGAGATGTTACATGGACGCTTACGGCATTTTCATATTTTTGGCAGAGCAGCTTGCACTGTTCCCTGAGACGGTCGTAATCAATGTTTACTGTTCTGTCAAAAATATCCTGGGTGAGTCCCGGAGTCCAAACCGCACGGACAGATTTTTTACCGTTGAGAAGGTAATCAAAAGCATTGTCATAGATTTTTCCGTTTTCATCGATGTATGGATTTTCTATGCCGTTTTCATCTTTCCCAAGCTTGACTGCAGAAAGCGAAAATATAACGTCCGGTTCCGACAAAATTGCACCGATTACTGTCTTGTCCGCAAAATCCATTATGTTTTTTTTCTGCTGGAAAATCAGGCTGACTTTTGCTCCTATTTCAAGTGCAGCCTGATAGACATCCTGTGCAATCTGGTTCAGCTCCGGGTTTGCGATTATCAAAACCGATTCGCCTTTTTTGATTTTGCAGACATTCTGAATCATGGTCTGGGCAGGCGTGAGATCTTTTACAAGCTTGCCCTTTATAGAATCAATGATGACACCCATTTTTTCCTGCCGCCTCTTTTCCTTTATTGTGTACCGTCTTCTGCTGTTGTGTCCGCGCTTGTCGCACTGAATGGGTCCTGTATGTAGATGTATACACTGTCACCGGATGTCGAAGCGCTTGGCGTAAAATACAGCGTTACTGAATTGGAAGTTGCCGTGCCGATCGGATGGAAAATAAATCCTGTAGGCTGCAAATCCAATTCAAATCCGACTTTTGCAAGCATCGGACCGTAATAATATTTGCTGGAAGAAACGTTTCTGTAGTCGGATTTCCAGAGATTTATGCCTTTTTTAAACTGTCCCGTCAAAGTTCCTGCGGTTGTTGTTCCTGAGTCATATCCTGTTGGCGTTTTGTATATGTATTCTGCCGCAGATACATCTTTGGTTATTGCAGTTTCTGCATCCGGTCTTTTGTTCAGCGTCGGGAGTGTCTTGCTGCCGGCATAGCTTGCACGGAATCCGGTTGCCTGCAGATATTCTTTTAACAGATCATCCCAAGTCTTTGTCGTTGAATTTACTTCGTTGACTGCATTGACTACGCTTTCTATTCCTACAAAGGCATTGGTGCTTATTTCTTTTACAAGCTTGGCTCCTCCGTAGTTTCTTGCAAGCCATGCTCCGAATGCGTATGCGGTTCCGTAAGAAATCCATGAATCTTGGGAAATATACTGTGCGACTCCGGAATAATAGTAATATCCGTTGAAATTCGGGATGCGGCTTTTCTGTATGTTTTCATTGTCTGGTATTCCCAAGGCATCCTGCATCAAATCTTCGCAGAGCATGGAAAGCATTTCATTGTACCATACGTGATCGCCTGTGCTTAATCCATGTGAACGATCTTTTTGATTGAAGTTGATCATGTGCTGGTATTCATGGAACAAAGTGGAAAGCGCGGTATTGCTGACCCCGCCTGTTCCTGCATAAGTATTTGAAGAAGTATAATTGCAGAACGGGATGTCTATGTAAAAATATTTTCCTTCGTTCGATGTCTTTATGGTTTTGTTGGTCGAGTAGCTTCTATCGTAATAGTCCCTGCTCCAGAAATAACCGACCACACCGCATGGAGAACTTGTATTGTAATCCTTACCGACATCCGTCAAGACGATGTTTATGTATGTGCTTGTCGGATAATTTACCATGCCGACAGTTCCGTTTTTTACTATTATGCTGTCCGATGTTTGACCGAATATTTCTTCTTCCAAGGCATAGCAATGCGTGAATTTATTTATTATGTCTTCAATGACTGAAGTGCTTATTTTGTTTCCGCTGCTGACTGACGCGACATTTGCTTCATTTACCCATACAAGAGATTTTATTTCGTTGCTGCCGTCAGTCTTTTTTCCGATTGCATACAGGGTCATTTCTTCCTGCTCATATGTATTAAGCTCTGGATCCTGATCCACATAGATAAGGCGTGTTTGACCAAGCTGCGGAGCATTTTTGTTGAACGTGTCGGAATCTGTGCTTGCGCGGTTTTTCGGCTGAATGATTTTGATTTCGTCCTCTTCCGGTGGAACAAAAGATTTGATTTCCGGAGCTTTCATTTCAAGGAGTTCAAAATCTTCATCTGAATCTGCTGACCTTGAAATTACGGAAGTGGAGATTCCGCCTGTGCCTGCGTTTTCCATGTATTTTCTGACTGAATTTGCCGGAATTGCGGAAGACGTGCTTTTGTTTACGTTTGCATAAGTTATTGTCTTTCCGTTGACCCCTGTCAAAGTGATTACGCTTGTGTCTGCAGGAAGTTCAATGAATGAATTTGCCCCTGTGCTGCCGTTGTATGTGACTGCCATTGATGAACTTGCACTCGGTGTTGCGGTTGCGGTCTTGTAATCAGCAATGTCACCGTTGCTGTCTTTGATGTAGACTTTGAACGTGTAATTAACGTCGTTATCCAAGCCGTTTATTGTTGTGTAATTGTTATTTTCGGTGATTTCTATTTCTACCGGATTTCCAGTTCCGTATGTTTTTACATAAGAAACAAATAGCCTGTAAGATGATATGGATCCGTTTGACCATGAAACTATTGCGCCATGATCGATTCCAATGGCATTGACGGATATAATCTGCCCGAACAGCTCCGGTAAGATTAGGTTCAGAATCTCATAGCAGCTTGTAGTTGAAAGAGAAGCAAGTACTATGGCAAGTGCCGTAAATATTGACAATATTTTCTTTTTCATAAAACCTCCTGTAAATCTTGCGGTCAGCTTATTCCAGAATATAAATCAGATGATAGGGGCCTTCCGATGCCGGGTATGCAATTCCATCATCATCCAATTCATCGTCAAAAGATTCGAAATCAGGGGAACGAAGTTTTTTTCCTCTGTTTGTATATGTAAATTTGTATGAGCCGTTTAAGTATTGCCCGGTGACATTCAGCGTGACGGAATTGTCGTTCATGTCCACTGAATAGGTTCCATGGTGTTCCCTTCCGTCTATCGTCCAAGTAACGCTCGTACCGTTTTTTCCAAATTTTATGGGATTGTCCGTTGAATTTGCAACGAAGGCTTCAACCGATACCTCTGAGGTACCGGCTGTATTGTGACCGCTGCTGTTTGTGGTT
>JAFOTA010000020.1 GCA_017421145.1 Treponema sp. | reverse complement strand
GGAGATACATTCTGCGGCGGCGGACTCAACATCGCAATGACTTCAATGTTCGTTCCGAATCCTGTTATTTCTGAGGCAATCGAGCCTGTAAACAAGCAGGATGCGGCAAACATGGCAAAGGCCCTCAACCGCTTCACCAAGGAAGACCCGACATTCCAGACCTATGTTGATCCTGAGTCAAACCAGACTATCATCAAGGGTATGGGTGAGCTTCACCTTGACGTTTACGTTGAGCGCATGAGACGTGAATACAAGTGCGACGTTAAGGTTTCACAGCCTGAGGTTGCATACCGCGAATCAATCACCCAGCAGGCAAACTTCAACTACACTCACAAGAAGCAGACTGGTGGTTCCGGTCAGTACGGCCGCGTTGCCGGTTTCATGGAGCCGATTTCTGAAAAGGATTACGAGTTCGTCGACTCAATCAAGGGAGGAGCAATTCCTAACGAATACATTCCTTCTTGCGACAAGGGATTCAAGAGAGCCATGGAAAAGGGTTCTTTGATCGGTGCTCCTGTCGTGGGCGTCCGCTGTACAATCAACGACGGTCAGTATCACCCGGTCGACTCTTCGGACATCGCTTTCCAGACTGCAGCTATCGGTGCATTCCGCGAAGGATATGAAAAGGCAAAGCCGGTCATCCTCGAACCAATCATGAAAGTCCAGATTGCAGGACCTACTGAGTTCCAGGGAAATATGTTCGGTCTTATCAACCAGCGCCGCGGCGTTATCGTTGATTCAACCGATGAAAACAACACTTCAACAGTCAATGCTGAGGTTCCGCTTTCAGAAATGTTCGGATTCTCCACGATTCTCCGCTCTTCAACACAGGGAAAGGCAGAATTCACGATGGAATTCGAAAAGTACGGAAAGGTGCCTAACGCTGTCGCAGAAGAATTGATCGCCAAGTACAAAGAAAAGAGAAAGGCTGAACAGAAATAAGGGGGAAAGAGATGGCAAAGCAGGAACTTTTTGAACGCAGCCCTGTCCGCGCTTTTGATGCAGTTGCCAACGGCGGTTTGAAGGCCGGCGAGCTTGGATTGGTAACGGCAAAGAAAGGCGTTGGTAAGACGGCTGTTTTGGTTCAGTTTGGAATGGACACTCTGCTCAACGGTAAGCAGCTGGTTCACGTTTCATTCGACCAGGTGTCAGCTAACGTCATTACATGGTATGACACTATCTTGGGAGAAATCTCAAAGAATAAGACTATGTCCGATGACGTTAAGGAACAGGTTCTCAGAAACCGCACGATCCTCAACTTCAACCAGGACAACGTAAGCCTTGAAAAAGTGATCAACACGCTCAACGCTCTCAAGGCCGGCGGAATCGGTGTTGCAGGAGTTGTAATCGACGGTGCCGATTTTGCGAAGGTGAAGGAAAGCGACATTCAGGCTGTTGCAAGCTATGCAAAGGCTACAAAGGCAAAGGTGTGGATGTCAGCGACTTCTGACGGAGAAACTCTTTCTGAGCAGGCTCCTAAGGCTCTCCTTCCATATTTCACCGATGTAGTGCATCTTTCAGCTTCAAAGACAAAGGGAACGGAAGTGAAGATTTTGAAAGCAGGTTCAAAGCCTGTTGATGAATCAGCGCTCAAGCTTGATCCTAAGTCATATCTGATTCTTGCAAAATAAATCAGCAAAGGCCGGTTTCCGAAAGGGAGCCGGTTTTTTTTGCAAATTTTTTTACAACGGTGTTTTTCATTGAATATAATAATATGTGAGCGAAGTAAATTTATATGTCCCGCTGAAAGAAAAGCCCGATATCCGTGAGCTGACACTGAAAAACGGACTTTCATATCCGAGCGACGAAGAGCTTCTTATGCTGATTCTGAGCAAGGGAACCCAATCCATGCCCGTCGAAAAGATTGCGCATGAAAGCCTAAAGATCATTAACGGCACTGCACTGGAAGACATCGTTGAAAGATTGAAATCCATAAGCGGAGTGGGTGAGGCAAAAGCTCTTTCACTTGGAGCCGCGCTTGAATTCGGCCGCAGAAGATTCGGTTCTCTTGGTGCCGTAATAAAAAATCCGTCCGACATAGTGCCCTACCTAAAGCACATAGTCCTTGAACCGACCGAGCGTTTTGTCTGCGTTTCATTGAACGGATCCAGAGAGATACTCAGCATAAAAGTGATTTCCATAGGAACGACCAACAGAACCTTGGTGCATCCGCGTGAAGTGCTTTCTTCCCCCGTCATGGAACATGCATCAGGAATAATCTGCTGCCATAACCATCCGTGCGGCCCGTGCCTGCCTTCTTCAGCCGATTTGGAGACGACCAAGGCATTGATCCGTGCTTCGACCCTGCTTGGAATAAGCTTTTTGGACCACATAATCCTAACCAAAAACGAATTTTTCAGCTTCCTTACGAACGGCCTTATGGATGAGGACATGCTTGAAAAACAATCTGCAGAAAAAAAACTGGTGACTGCCGTCTGATCACATGGTATCCGGCAAACAAAGAAACTTTTATTCGAGCGGAGGGTTTAATACCCCGCCCCTCTGGGGCGAAACAAGGGGTATTAAATCCGACTGCAATACCTTATGAGAACACCATACCCCGTTGCTCTGCGGCGGGGTTGGTGATTGAAAAGTATTTGTTTATAAATTAAATTATGGTAGTCTTAGGGAATCACAATATTCCAGGCATGAAAAGATCCTTGTTTTTTGCGCTGTTTTTTACCGCGCTTTTCGGCACTCCAATTTTCTCTCAGGCGGCTTTTTCGGATAATGATGAAAGCGGCGTAAGGCTTGTCGTCCCCCAGGAGATTGACGGGGAAAAGGCAGAGGAAAAAAAATCGTCCGGTACTTTGTTCGGCGGAAACTCCCATTTCGGGATTGCGGGCGCATTCAATACAGGAACAGGCTATGAGCTTTACAGATTTTCCGCTCTTTTGGATTTTCATCTGGACGGCGGAAAATACTCGGTGAACGTCAATGCAAGGGGAGCTTCAGGAACCTTCGATCTTGGAACTGAAGTCATTTTGTGGCCGCTCTGCTTCAAATATGTGCGTGCAGGCCTAGGTATTTTCTACGGATTGAATTTTTTCGGCGACGTGAGCCTTTCAAATACTTTCATGCCCGGCCTCTACCTGGGGATAAAAACATCCGGTATTTTTTCCATGGACATGTACGTGAACTACCTTCTGCGCTACTCGACCGTTTATTCCATGGCAGATATAGGGGCGCCGCCGGTTGAAAACAGATCCCTTGGCCTTGGCTTTGTATTCCGTTTTGCCCTTCCGCTTGGTTTCGGAATCGATTTTACGGTATCTTCGTATGAGCCTTTGCGCATAGTCCTTTTGGGAAGCCCCAGCATCTGCCTTGATTTTACATACAAAACCGGAGCCTGGCAGTTCGGTGCGGGAGCCTGCGCCCGTTTTATAGATTTGTTCACTCTTTCGGCATACATGTACGATGCTGAATTCAAGCTTATGGTGAGGTACTTGTTTTGAAACGGAATCATGCATTGAAAGTATTTTTAATCCTTGTTTTGCCTGCTTTCCTTGCTGTTTCATGCGGATACGGCATACATGAGGGGTTCTACAGGGAAAATCCGGTCGGAGATAGGGCAGGGGCAATAGCCGTTCTTTCTGATACGGCGACATCCGGCTTGGTTTCATCGATTTCGGGAAAAAAATACAAGCTTCTTGTAATCAGCGACGTGCATCAGGGTAAAAATGAAGATTCCGCATCTAATGCCGCTAAATTCACTTCCTGGGTGTTTTCTGAAAGCCAAAAGCCGGATTTCTGCATAAATCTCGGAGATACTGCCGACCACGGAAATCCGTCTGAAATAGATTCTTATGTTGAAATGGAAGATTATATCAAGACGCTTGGGGTAAAAAACGTATACAATCTGCCCGGAAACCACGACCTCTACAACAGCGGATGGAATTACTGGAAAGAGCGCATGTATCCCCATGAATCTTTCTATACTTTTTCGACCGGAGCCTTAAGCTTCTATTTCATTGATTCCGCCTCAGGCTCTCTTGGTAACGCCCAGATGAACAGCCTCAGGACTGCCATGGAAAACGACGGCAAACAGAAAATAGTCCTTTCGCATTATCCCGTCCTCTCAAACGAGCTGATGGGTTACTGCAGCATTCAGGATTCGTATGAAAGGGATCTTCTTGTGGATATGTTCGTAAAAAACAAGGTGCGGTACGTCATTGCAGGGCATTCGCATGTTTATGAGGAGCTTGAGGCGGGTACGTTCAAGGAAATAAACGCCCCGAGCCTTGGTAAAGACGGACGGTTCCTTCTTTTTACCATAGATGAATCGGATATGAGCATCAAATGCAGGATCGTTTCGCCGTAAACAAAAAACCGCCCGGCAACTGATTATGGTTGAACAGGCGGATTCTTCAATCTCAAAGCCAACTACCCGACTTGAACGGGTCACCTGCTCTTTACGAGGGAGCTGCTCTACCGGATGAGCTAAGTTGGCATTCAACTTGCAATGATTTATGCAAGCACAATCTATTTTACAAATCAGCGGATTTTAGTCAAGGGCAAATTCAAAAAATGTGGCTAAAAAAAACGGGGCATCTTTTGTCCGATGTCCCGCTCTTTTGATCCGGCCGCTTTTATTACGTCCTTACCTTTGACTTGTCGTGGGTTGAGAAATATGCGTCGACCGTGCGCTTCATTTCCTGTATGTTCAGCACGATGATGTAGTCGTCGTAAATCTCAATCCTCTTTTTGGCGCTGTATTTGCTCAGCTCGTCTTTTGCCACGTCAAGCGCGATTCCTGCCCAGTGAGCCACGTCGTTTATCGTGAGCTGGAACTTTCTCTTTGAACCAGTAGGAGGAACCTTGTCTTCCATAACCTGTATGTCGTCGTACATGAGGAAAACGTCCGCAAGCCTTGCCTGAAGGTCTTCTATGCAGAGGATTCTGAATCTCCTCTTTTGTGCGTAGATTCTCTTGCAGAACAGTTTCAGGAGGATTATGGCTATCTGAGGGTTTCCGGTGATGAGAGCCTTGAAGTTCTCCTTGTTGAATTCGAGGCATTTTACCGGCCCCTTTGCGATGCATGTCGCGCTTCTTGGTGAGTTGTCGAGGATGGCCATTTCACCGAAGAATTCGCCGGGGCGGAGTATGTCAAGGTTTTTCATCGCTCCCTTTATGCATTTTTCAAGCTGCACGTGACCGGACTGGATCAGGTAGAAGCAGTCTCCAGGCTCGAATTCGCTTATGATTACCTCTCCGTCTTCGTATGTCTTTGAAAATCTTTCGAACATAGGAAGCTCGAACTGCTTGAGCGCAGTGTCTGCCGGTGCTGCCGCTGCCGCCGATGCCTGAACGCCTCTTTTCGAAGCTCCGACCCTCTGCTGAAGAAGGTTTGCCTGTGAAAGAAGCTTTTTCATTCCGGCTGCATTGGATGCGGTCGGATACCTTGAAAGGAGCTTGTTGCAGATCGACATGCAGGAAACGTATTTCTGCTCGTCAAAGAAGCACTGGGCCACTATGTTCATTCCGAGTTCCGGTGGAAGTGCCGCCGTATCGTTTTTCAGCACGTTTTCGGTCTTTTTGTGAATCTGCCTGAGGCTTTTGCTGAATGCCCTGAGCATTTTCAGGATCATGTCCTGATTTTTTCCTATAATCTGCTCGAATTCCTGTACAGAAAGCTGGATTACCTGAACGTCCGTCAGTACATTCGCCGTTTCCATCTTAGGTTTGTGAGCGAGCGCGCTTTTGACCCCAAAAAATTCACCGGGATTGACCTGTTCGTTTATGTGTGCGCCGGTTTCCAAATCTGACTGCGAAAGAATAACCGTGCCTGACTGCAGTATGTAGATCCTTTCGTCCTTGTCACCTTCAAAAAAGATGATGGATCCTCTTGCATAAGTCAATACTTTTGGCATACAACGTCTCCTGAATTCTCAAATGGGTGCTGTTCGGAAGCATCCTATTTCTTTATCGGCACAATTATATCATAAATTAATCAAATGTGCTATCATTTCTCACTATGATTGATTTACACACACATTCGACTTCGTCTGACGGCACATATTCCCCCTCAGATCTGGTGAAGCTTGCCGCATCCAAGGGGCTTGAAGTCATGGCGCTGACTGACCATGACACTGTTTCCGGCCTTGAAGAAGCTCAGCGCGAAGCCGTAGATCAGGGCATTACGTTCGTTCCGGGAATTGAGATTACTATAGGCTGGCCGACCGGGGAATTCCACCTTCTTGGCCTGGGTCTTACGCACAAGTCGCCGGAGCTTGGAAAAATAACGGATTATCTGCATGAAGAGCGCATAAACCGCAACAAAAAGATGATTTCGCTTCTAAAGGGACATGGTGTGGATCTTTCCTACGATGAGCTGACCGAAAGATTCGGCACAGGAAACATAGGACGCCCCCATTTTGCCCAGATCATGACGGAAAAAGGCTATGTAAGGCAGCGTCAGGAGGCTTTTGACCGCTATTTTGCAGTCGGAAGGCCGTGCTATATAGAACGCGAGGGAGCGGAGCTTGAAGCGGCGGTTGAGGCCATAAAATCTTCTGGAGGAGTTCCGGTTCAGGCACATCCGCTTTCAATGTACGTTTCATGGGGAAAGATGGCGGAGACCATGGAAAGCATAAAGGAAGCCGGCGTTATGGGGCTTGAGGCGTGGCATCCCGGAGTCAGGATATCCGAGGCAGAAAGGCTTGTCGAGCTTGCGGGGAACCTTGGTCTCGTGGTCACCGGAGGCTCTGATTTCCACGGTGAAAAAGTACGTGCAGACCGTTTCCTTGGATTTGCGGCAGGGAAGCTTAAGATAAGCGATTCCTTGTGGTATGACGGACTTAAGCCCCTTCTTGAAAAAGTCCACGGAGGAGAAAGCCTGGAATTCAGGGAAAACGGATAAAGGTCATCCCTAAAAAAAATAAAGCCCACCGGCAACCCCTCCCAGAGTGCCGGCAGGCCAACGCTCCATATCCATTCCGCATATAGAACATTATCTAATCATATTATGGTTTTTCCATAAAGTCAAATGTTTTTTCCTTGAATTGCAAAAAAAAGTGCTCCGCGGCCTAATGGGTGGGAGGGGATAGAAGACCGCGGAGCATAAAAAAACAGTAATTTCTACTGCGAAATGGATACGTAAATCATCGGTATGTTTTGGAAATGCATTAGGGCTTATGCACTTTTTATCAAAAAAAATAAATTTTTCTCAAAAAAACTTGACATATCTGCCTAAATAAAAGATAAAAGTATTAGGGTCGTCCGGGAGCCGGCAGAGATGTTGCAGCTTCAAGACGTTTTCCGGAATGCCCTGATGGGAGCCGCTTAAATACAAGACGCATGGTGGTTCCCTATTTTTATGGACAGGAGATGTACCTGCTGTGAACGGAAGTGCAGTTTCCATTGATCATGTTTCCAAGAACTTCGGTGATTTCCGGGCTTTGGACGACATTAACTTTACAATCAAGCAGGGGGAATTTTTCTCTTTGCTCGGACCGTCAGGATGCGGAAAGACCACTTTGCTCCGCATTATCGCCGGATTTGAGTTCCCGGATGAGGGAGCCGTCCTTTTCGATGATTTGAACATTATTCCGCTTCCGGCAAACAAAAGGCCGAGCAATACTGTCTTTCAGAGCTATGCGCTTTTCCCCCACCTGAGCGTGTATGAGAACGTCGCGTTCCCGCTTAGGCTGCGCAAGGAAAAGAAATCCGTGATAGACGAAAGGGTGCGCCATTATCTCCATCTGGTTCAGCTTGACCAGCACATAAACAAAAAGCCCAACCAGCTTTCCGGCGGACAGAGGCAGCGTGTGGCCATTGCACGTGCATTGATCAACGAGCCTAAGGTCCTCTTGCTTGACGAGCCTCTTTCAGCACTTGATGCAAAGCTCCGTTCCAATCTTCTGGTTGACCTTGATGCACTCCATGACAAGATCGGAATCACATTCATATATGTAACCCATGACCAGAGCGAGGCACTTGCGGTCAGCGACAGGATTGCCGTAATGAACCAGGGGCACGTTCTCCAGGTGGGCACTCCTTTTGAAATCTACGAAAGCCCTGCAACTCAGTTCGTGGCACAGTTCATCGGTGAAACGAATCTCTTCGAGAGCACCGTCGTAAACTGCGAGCCTTATCAGGTTCCGGGAAAAGATCCTGAGTTCATGGTTACGCTCAACGTACCGGCACTCGGAATGCAGGCACAGCTCACGGGTGAAACCGCCGCAACAAGGGAAGAGGACAAGAACATACTCGTCACCGATTACGAGCACACCGATCACGGTCAGAAAGTCGCGTTCACGATCAGGCCTGAAAAAATCCGCATAACAACGGAAGAGCCGAAAATCAACGGGCGCAAGGACATCAATGTTTTCAAGGGAGTGGTCGAGGAGCCTGTCTACACCGGATTCCAGTCAAAATTCTACGTCCGCCTTGAAAACGGTTCCATAATCAAAGTGTTCAAGCAGCACGTGAACTATCTGGACGACGGGCCTGAAATCGCATGGAAAGACACCGTATATGTCTCTTGGGCGGCAGAAGACGGATATATCGTCGAGGACATCAATAAATGAGTTCTGAAAGCAAAAAAAACGAAGAGTCAAAGGAAAAGCAGAAAATCCCTGCTGATTTGAAACTTGCTTCAAAGGCCAGGGCGTTCAAATTCAAAAAGCCGAATCCGGGTCCGTTCTATGCGTGGCCTATGGGACTTTGGTTTTCCTTGTTTTTCATCGTCCCTA
The DNA here is from genome assembly GCA_017421145.1 of Treponema sp. Next base: position 5,148 of record JAFOTA010000020.1, on the reverse strand, counting down.
TCGTGATCATCGTGGCCTATTCATTCATGACCCGCGATGTATACGGAGGCGTCGAACCGAAATTCACGCTCAAGGCATACACGCAGATGTTCGATCCTGCATACGGAAAAATCTTTCTGCGGACTTTGTGGATTGCGGCGCTTTCAAGCTTCATCTCCATCGTGCTTGCCCTTCCGTGCGGTTATGCCATGGCGAAGAGCCGTCACCAGACTTTCTTTCTGATTCTGGTGGTGATTCCTTTTTTGACCAACAGCCTCATCCGCATATTTGCGTGGCAGACCATACTCGGAGACGCAGGGCTTCTTAACGGCATACTTAAATTTTTCTGGAACATAGGCCATTCGTTCGGTTGGACAAAAGCCGCGGAATTCGTGCCGCACAAGTTCATGTTCACACAGGGTGCGATAGTTCTCGTGAGCATATACATGTACCTTCCGTATGCCATACTCCCGATATTCACTTCCGTAGACCGCTTTGATTTCAGCCTGCTTGAAGCTGCACGCGATCTTGGAGCCACCAAGCCCCAGTCCATGTTCAAGGTGCTGATTCCCGAAATAAAAAGCGGAATAATCAGTGCGCTGATCTTTACTTTCATCCCGATTTTCGGTTCCTATACGGTTCCTCAGATGGTCGGCGGAAAGGACAGCTACATGCTCGGAAACATCATCGTAGATCAGGTTCAGAAAGTCAGGAACTGGCCGCTTGCCTCAGCATTCAGCCTTGTGATAACCATCATTTCCATGGCCGCCATCATGTGGATGCTCATGTCCAACAGAAAAGAGGCGAACCTTAAGAAAGTTTCCACGAAAGAAGACATTGCCGCGAACACAAATACGCCGCTGCTTGCCGGAGACGCTTTCGGAGGTAAAAAATGAGATTCAATCCTTTCAAGCTTTTTTTGAAAAGACAGAAACCTTCAGAACCTGCCCGCCATGCAAAAAGGGACTGGAAAAAAAAGCAGGGCAGATGGTCGTTTTCAAAGACTGTGCTCTGGCTGTGCCTTTTCTTTTTGTTCGTTCCGCTTTTCGTGATAATCTTCTATTCTTTCAATGAATCGAAGGACACGACTTTCACCGGATTTTCTTTCGTCTGGTATGAGAAGCTGATTTTTGAGAGCAAGGATTTGTGGACGTCGCTTTTCAACAGCATGATCATCGCAATCCTCTCGTCAATCACTGCAACGGTGCTGGGAACCCTTGCTGCAATCGGCGTGACGTGGTACAAGTTTTTCGGAAAGGGCTACATACAGACCACAAGCTTCCTGCCTATGGTTCTCCCGGAAGTCATCATGGGAATTTCCCTCCTGATTTTTTTCAGCGGAATCAAGATGTCTCTGGGACTCGGCACGATCTACATCGCACACACGACTTTCTGCATGCCTTTCGTATACATGATGGTCAGCGCAAGAATCGATGAGTTCGACTATTCGATCATAGAAGCCAGCCATGACCTGGGCGCAAACGAAGTGCAGACTTTGTTCAGGGTGACTTTGCCGGCAATCATGCCTGGAATCATATCCGGCTTTATGATGAGCGTAACCATGTCGCTTGAAGATTATGTCATAACGTTTTTGGTGAGCGGACCGGGAAGCACGACACTTCCGCTGTACGTCTACTCGATGATACGTTTCGGAGTAAGCCCGGTAATCAACGCGCTTTCGTTCGTACTGATCCTTGCAATCTGTACGCTTACGATACTGCTTAGAAACGGCCTCAAATCGTTCGCATCATCACGCTAGACGAAAATTTTTAATGGAGATAATTTTATGAAAAGAATTGCTATGGTTTTTGCGGCTGCTGTCCTGACCGCATTTTCGCTTGGGCTTACGTCATGCGCATCTGATGACGGAAAGACTCTTTACCTGTACAACTGGACCTATTATACGCCGGAAGAAGTTCTCCGTGATTTTGAAAAGGAGTTTGACTGCAAGGTAAAGGTTGACAGCTATGCTTCAAACGAAGAGATGTATGCAAAGCTCCGTGCAGGTGCAAAAGGCTATGACATCGTTGTTCCTTCACAGGATTATGTATCGATCATGCTTAACCAGGGCATGCTCAAGGAGATTGACCAGACCAAGCTCACAAACCGCGGAAACATAAATCCTCTGGTGCTTGAAAAGGCGACCTACGATCCTGATATGAAATATGCCGTTCCGTATTATTTCGGGGCTGCCGGCGTATGCGTGAACAAGACGAAAGTCCCTGCCGGTTCGTACGAGCGTTCATGGGGCATTTTTGCCGACAAGCAGTTTGCAGGACACGCAACCATGATGGACGACATGCGTGAAGTCATAGGAGACGCTCTTGCGCACAAGGGATATGACGTGAACAGCCTGAATGATTCGGAGCTTGATGCCGCCGTGGATATGATAGACAAGGAATGGAAGCCGAACCTTGTGAAATTCGATGCGGAAAGCTTCGGAAAATCATTTGCCGCAGGAGATTTCTGGCTCTGCCATGGATATGCGGAAGTCGTGTACGGAGAAGTGCCTGAGGAAAAGTGGGACGAAACGATAGACTTTTTTATCCCGCAGGAAGGAGGAGCCTCATATCTTGACAGCATGTGCATCCTCAAGGATTCAAAGCACGTCGAGCTTGCAACGGAATTCATAAACTACATCCACAGACCTGAAGTGTATGCGAAATTCCTTGACACTTTCCATTTTCCATGCTTTGTGAACCCGTCCGCAGAAAAGTTCATGAAAGAAAAGCCCATGTACGAGGCAAGCCAGATGAACAACTGCACGCTCAAAATAGACCTTGGAGAAGGCCTTGACAAATACAACGAACGCTGGCAGAAAGTCAGGTTCACAGACTGATAAAAAACTTGGTCCGGGAATTAAGCTTCCCGGATTTTTTTTTGCAAATGCCTTTATCAAATCAAAAAAAAAATCTATAATACAGCTTCTTAAAAACTAAAGCCGTTCTTGTGGGCGGCCAAACAATGGGGTACAACCATAAAAATAATTTTCTAGAGGTTTTCAATTGAAAAAACTTACCAAAATCCTTACCGCAGCACTGTCTGCCGCTTTGTCGTTTTCTGCCGTCTCATGCTCAAAAGGCAATGATAGGACGCTCTACCTTTACAACTGGACGTATTATACGCCCGATGACGTTATAAAGGCTTTTGAAAAGGAATTTGACTGCACCGTTAAGCTCGACAGCTATTCCACTTGCGATGAAATGTATGCGAAACTCAGGGCAGGCGCAAAAGGCTATGATGTGGTCATTCCTTCAAATGATTTCGTTTCGATCATGCTCAAGCAGGGAATGTTGAGGGAGCTGGATCAGTCCAAGATGACGAACAGGGACAAAATAAATCCCGTTGTCCAGCAGAAAATGGATTTTGACCCCGATATGAAATATGCAATCCCATATGCGCTCAGTGCGACAGGTGTAATGGTGAACAAGACGAAGGTCACGGGCGAATACAAGCGTGACTACAGCATTTTTTCAGACCCGCAGTTTGCTGGACACGCAACCATGATGGATGAAATGCGCGAGGTTTTGGGATGCGCTCTCGTACACAAGGGATTTGACATGAACTCAGTCGATGAGGCCGAGCTTAATGCCGCATACGAGCTTGTTTCAAAGGAATGGAAGCCGAACCTCACGAAATTCGATGCCGAAGGATTCGGAAAATCATTTGCCTCCGGTGATTTCTGGTTGTGCCAGGGATATCCTGAAATAGTCTACGGTGAAGTTGACGAAAGCCGTTGGGATGAAACGATTGACTTTTTCATTCCTCCTGAGGGCGGTCCCGCAACATTGGACTGCATGGTCATTTTGAAAGATGCACCTCATTACGAGCTTGCGAACGAATTCATAAACTTCATCCACAGGCCGGAGATGTACGCAAAATTCATCGACACTTTCCGCTATCCATGTGTCGTCAACACAAAGGCGCTTGAATATGTGACCAAAAAACCTATGTATGATGCTGAACAGGCATATACGTGCACTCTCAAGCAGGATTTGGGCGACAACCTTGACAAATATCACGACATCTGGCAGAAAATCCGTTTTGCAGATTAGGAAATCATGGTGGATCTCCCGGATTGTCCGGCGTTTGTCTGGTTTGAATCAGCCTGAAAAAATCGGCCAGTGAATGTTTCCAGTCCGGCGGCATTATTTTAAGTGTCTGCCGGATTTTTGTTTTGTCAAGGACTGAATAATGCGGACGTTTTGCAATAGAGTTGAATTCTTCGCTCGTGCAAGCCGTTATCCTGCATTCAGTGTTTTTTACGGCCCCGCATTCAATTCCAAGCCTTCTGATTTCCCTTGCAAAATCAAACCATGTTGCTTCGCCGGAATCCGTAAGATTGTATGTGCCTCCCGGAATCTGCATGTCCGTTCCAATACGTTCCATGATTTTTACTACGGCATCTGAAACCGTCCTGCAAAAAGTGGGGGAACCTTTCTGATCGTCCACGACTTTGATTTCATCCCTTGAATTCAAAAGCCTGATTATTTTTGCGGGAAAATTGTTTTCGCCGTCACCGTAAAGCCACGAAGTCCTTATTATGTAGTGAAGGCTTTGTGACCTGCGGATTCTGTCATCGCCTTCCGCTTTTGTCGCCCCGTAGATTCCGAGCGGTGAAACAGGATCATCTTCTTTGTAGGGAGCAGTGGAAGTCCCGTCAAAAACATAATCGCTTGAAAAATGAATGATTGCAGCCCCTTTTTTCTCTGCAATGCGCGAAAGATTTTCCGGCCCGGCAACGTTTGCTTTTTCTGCTGCCCTTGGTTCCGATTCAGCCTTGTCGACTGAAGTGTATGCCGCACAGTTTATGATTGCCGAAATATTTTTATCGTACGAAAAAGATTCCGCTTTCTCAAAATCGCTTATATCAAGCTCGCTTCCCGTTCCTATAAAATCTTTTTTCCCGCGCAAAAGCCCCCTGCATATTTCCGCACCAAGCATCCCGCTGCAACCGGTCACCCAAATCATTTCCGCTCCCCGTAGTTTTTTGTGATCCATTCTTTGTATGATCCGTTTTTTACCCTTTCCATCCATCCTTCATTGGAAAGATACCAGCGGATTGTTTTTAAAAGCCCTGAATCAAAATCCATCTTCTGATTCCATCCGAGCGACCGCCTTGCTTTTTCGGAGTCAACGGCATAGCGTTTGTCATGTCCCGGCCTGTCT
>JAFOTA010000143.1 GCA_017421145.1 Treponema sp. | reverse complement strand
ATAGAAGGAAACAAATACAGAGTCGAAGACAACAAGAGGCTCTTTGATTTTGCATTCGAAAATTTCGCTGACTACCATGCACCCAAAGGCGAAAACTCCCATGAATACACCAGAGGCATATTCGGTGGAAAAGAAAATGCCGTAAAGCTCGTGCCGGCACTGGACGAAACTTTTGCCGTCCCTATACTCGCAGATCCTGACACAGAAAAAGTTCAGACCGTCACGACGGAAGTTTCAATCCCGGACTATCTTTTCGGAAGAATTGAATGCGGCGCACAATACGGAACGATTTCATACAAATCAAACGGAGTCACGCTCAGGACGATTCCGCTGGTGGCAGACAGAACGGTAGAAGCAGGGAACATATTCTCCATGTTCATAGGAAAATCTGCTGCAATAGCGGCAAAACTTTTTCCCAAAAAAACAAAGTAAATCTCAAAAAAAATTGCAAATCTTTTTACATCGGTGATTTTCTCCGCATATTATAATTATGGCGGCCCGGTAAGATACGGGAAAAAACGGAAGGCGCCCCGGATTTTTCTGTAAAGGGACAACCGCCATTTTTGTGGAGGAATTTATGAATGCTATCAACCAAATTATCATCGAAGGCAATGTCGTACGTCAGCCGGAAAAAAAGCAGGGACTGAGTTTCAGCACGTGTACTTTTCCAATCGCAGTGAACCGGACAATAAAAATGCCGGACGGAAAATTCTCCGATGAAGTGTCGTTTTTTGAAATAGACGCTTTCGGAAACCTTGCTGAATCGACATGCAAATACGCTGTCAAGGGACGCGGCATAAGGGTTGTCGGTCACCTGAAGCAGAACCGATGGAAAGACGAAGAAGGGAAATCCCACAACAAAGTAAAAATCATCGCAGAGCACGTGGAATACAAGCCGGTCTATAAAAAGAGCGGTGAAAATCAGCAGCCGGGAAGCCAGCAGAATCTCGCAATGATTCAGGAAGCGGCAGAAGCGGCGATGCAGGAGGCAGCAGAACAGGGAATGACATTTTAACCATATTACAGGCGGTAGGCATGCACGGTACAGCGAACGAAACAACTGCCGTCTGTAATTTCAAAGGTAAAGGGACATCAGAAAATCGTTTGGTATCCCTTTACCATGCGGTTACCGGAAAACCAAGGAAACACTGATTAATGCTTCCTGTATTAATCAGCGGTTCCTTAAATCTCCTTTTCATAGCGTGGTTTAATTTTCCCCTCCTCGGAACATGTTTCCGACCCTACTTTTTCCGGTAGCCGTTTTTCTTTCCTGCAGGCTTTTTACCACCGGCATTTTTTTTCATCAGCTGATTTTTTTCGTTAATCGCTTTGTACGCTTCCATTTTTTCAGGATTATAGAAACCGTCTTTCCAATTGAACGACTTGCACCGTCCATGACAGACCTGCCCTGCATCAAAGAAAGCATATCTTTCATGTCGCCGCGCTGAACCTTTGTCTTTGAAAAATCAACGAGAAGGCGCTTCCATCCTTTTGCTGCAATGGAATTCATTTTGTCGATTATGCTGAACGGAGCTTCCGGCATTACAAACGAACCGTCCTGGGTTGAGTTCACTTTGAAAACCATTCCCTCTTTGTCGGCAAAATATGTAAAGTCATAATCTTTCGGGAGCTTGAACCTCATGCGGAAAAGAACCGGATATGCGAACACCGGAACCAGAACCCTTGATTTTTCTTCCGTGGACAAAAATGTGTCCGTAAGATTTTTCTCCGAATTCTCATACGGCATCTGCATCGCCATGATTCCTTCGTTTTCAAGGAAGCTCACTGCCCACCGGTTGAAAGTGTACAAATACGGTCCTGCAATCATGTGGACATTCTTTCCTTTGAGCATGTTCACGTGCGCAAGATTGTTCACCATGAAATTCTCGTATCCCAAATCGACCAGGGAATCAAGAGTTTTTTTCAATGAAAGGCAGCGTCCCTCGGCGATGAAAGGATCAAGGTTTATTATTACCATGCGCTTGCTGAACGGAAGAAGAGGCTTTGTTCCGTTGGATTTATTCAGGAAATCATATTCGGTTTCATTGTTCAGCTCGATTACCACGCGGACAGGATTCAATGACTGAACCACATGCGCATCGGCAATAGTTGAGACACCAATGTAAAGTCCTTCGGGGAACCAGGACAGCTCACCCTGTTTAAGCGGAGTCAAATCCAAAATCGGGAGCACTTCTCCTGCCGGCTGACTTCTGAAGCGTGACAAATCCTGCGGTAAAACACGTCTGTATCTTTTGGACATTGATTTTGTCTGCAAAAGATAAACCGCATCAAGCCTTGTGAATCCGGTAGGGACATCAATCCAGCGGCGGCCTTTTTCATCGGTTTTGACCAGACGGACTTTGTGGCTTTCACGGCCTGTGTCGTCTTTTTTGTGCAGGCGGATTGAATCTCCCGGATCAGGATCATAGTCCCCGCCTTTGATTATTGCCATCTGTATTTCAGGGCTTGCAACATCTTCAGCACCGGAATCAGATGCAAAGGTTCCCGGCTTTTTCAATGTCTGGATGTACTCGCTTTTTTCTTCAGCGGTCGCAGCACGAAGCTCATGGATCTTGCCAAGATAAATTCCCGTTCCTCCGGCCTGTGAAGGATTCAATATCTTTCCGCCGGCAGATTCAATTCCTTCGGCTTCATTTGAAAAACCGTACCAATAATCAGTTTTGCTACGTGCAAAATCAGTGCTGAGGATACGCTTTCCTTCTGCAATTGCACCCTTTCTGTCTTCTTCCCAATGATCCATGACAAAACGGTACGCGGCAGTCACTGCCCCGACATATTCTGCAGATTTCATGCGGCCTTCGATTTTAAAGCTGTCAACGCCTATTTTCATAAGGTCAGGAATCTGCTCGATCAGCTGGAGGTCACAAGGAGAAAAATAATATCCCTGCTCATCACCGGCCGGAGTTTCTGCAGTGTAATAGCGTCTGCATGCCTGGGTGCACATTCCCCTGTTAGCAGATTTTCCGCCCAAGAAACTTGAAAAAAGGCAGAGTCCGCTTTCACTTACGCACAAGGCTCCATGAACGAACATCTCGATTTCCGCCTTGGTTGATTCCCTGACGGCTTTTATTTCCTCAAGCCCCAGTTCCCTGGCAAGAACCACGCGCTTTATTCCCTGACCGTAAAGTTCGTTTGCAGCGGCGGCAGATTCGACATTCATCTGGGTAGAGGCATGCAGCTCAAGATCAGGAAAAAATTCCTGGCACATGCGCACGACACCAAAATCCTGCACGATAAGGCCGTCCGGTCCAATCCTGTTAAGATAAGACAAGAACCTGTAAAGCCTTTCGGTTTCATTTTCTTCGCAAACTGTATTTACGGTAACATAAATTTTTTTGCCCTGGCGGTGAACGCTTTGAACGGCCGCCTCAAATTCCCTCCAGGCAAAATTGGAGGATCTCATCCGAGCATTAAAACTTTTCAATCCAAGATAAACGGCATCGGCACCTTCACCGATTGCAGCGTCCAAGGCCTCAACATTTCCGGCCGGTGCTAATAATTCAGTCATTCCTCTATTATATCAGGTTTTGACATTCTCTGAAAGATACCGGATGCACTTGTATTGATTTACTTGTAGTGAGTCACTTGTAGTGATTTACCCTCTCACTTTTCTTGCTGCAGCCACAAGATTTTTAAGCGACGCTTCAGTTTCGGGAATGCCGCGGGTTTTTAGTCCGCAGTCAGGATTTACCCAGAGTTTCTGCGCCGGGATAAAGTCCTTCATTTTTTCAAGTGCGCCCACTATTTCTTCCACCGACGGCACTCTCGGAGAATGAATGTCATAGACTCCCGGGCCTACTTCCGTCTTGAAATCATTGTCTTTCAGAGCCTGGAGAATCTCAAGGTTTGACCTGCTTGCCTCAAACGTGATCACATCTGCATCCATGTTGTCTATGTCTTTTATAATCGGGATAAACTCCGAATAGCACATGTGGGTATGTATCTGCGTTTCCGGGCGGCATCCTGAATGAACGAGATTGAAAGCCGGTATTGCCCAGTCAAGATACTCGGTGTGCCAGTCGGCTTTTCTGAGCGGAAGCTTTTCTTTCAACGCGGCTTCATCAATCTGTATGATTTTTATTCCGGAAGATTCAAGGTCAAGCACTTCTTCCCTTATTGCAAGCGCAATCTGAAGCGCACTTTCTTTCAGGCTGATGTCTTCACGCGGAAATGACCAGTTGAGTATCGTGACCGGTCCCGTCAGCATTCCTTTAACCGGCTTTTTGGAATTTTTGTCGGAACATGACTGCGCGAATTTTGACCATTCGACCGTTATCGGATTCTTCCGCTTTACGTCCGACCAAACCACAGGAGGCTTTACGCAACGTGTGCCGTAAGACTGAACCCATGCATTCTGGGTAAAAATATATCCCTCAAGATTTTCCCCGAAATACTCGACCATATCGTTTCTTTCGAATTCACCGTGAACAAGAACGTCAATTCCGATATCTTCCTGAAACTTTATGCACTCAGCGATCTTTTTGCGGTTGAACTCTTCATACTGATCCAACGAAATGTTTCCTTTTTTAAATGCAGTTCTGTTTGCGCGTACTTCTGCAGTCTGCGGAAACGAGCCTATAGTGGTCGTCGGGAAAAGCGGAAGATTGAATCTCTTTTTCTGAATTGCCTCACGCTCTGCAAAATCAGGCTTTCGGATGAAATCTTCTTTTTTAAGCCCGCTGATTTTTGATGAAACGGCTTCATCTTTTTTTATGCGCTCAGATTTGAAAAGCATTTCGTTCTGCAAAAAAACTTCCTTGTCACCTTCCGCAACAGCTTTCAATTCCAAAAGTTTTTCCTGTGCGAATGAAAAATACTTCAGCACGCCTTCATCAAGCTTGGTTTCATTTTTTGTCGTGTACGGAACATGCAGCAGGGAACATGAAGTGCCGAGAACGATTTCACCATTCCAAGCATCCTTGATTTTTTCAATCAGATTGAGCGAGCGGGCATAATTGTTTTTCCAGATGTTTTTTCCGTTGACGATTCCGGCAAACAGAACGTGCGGCTTTTCACTTTTTGAAGAGCCGGTCACAAGATTCAGCGTTTCCTTTCCTTCCACAAAATCAAGCCCGATTCCGTCAAAATCAAGGCGCAGGAGATTTTCATAATAATCCCTCACGTCGCCGAAATAAGTCTGGAGCAGAACGTTGATTTTCTTTTCATGGAGGATTGTGCCGTAAAGATCACTAAAGAGCTTTTTATCAGACTCCGTCATATCAAGGACAAGAGCCGGTTCATCAATCTGAATCCATTTTGCGCCGAGCTTGGAAACATTTTCGAGCAAAAGCTTATATGACGCGCTTATTTTTGAAACGAAATCTTCCGGCTTCGTTCCTTCATAAAAATGGCTCAGCTTTAGGAAAGTATACGGTCCGATTGCAACAGGCTTCGTTTCAATTCCAAGTGCCTTGGCTTCGTTGTATTCTTCCGTGATTTTTGAATCGTCAAGGATGATTTCAGTGGCTGAATCAAATTCCGGAACTATGTAATGGTAGTTCGTGTTGAACCATTTTTTCATCGGGAGCGCCGTCACATCACCTTTTTCAGACTGGTATCCGCGTGCCATCGCAAAAAAAACATCCAGCTTCGGAAGGCAGAGATTTTTATATTTCTGAGGGATCACGCCGAGCATAAAGCATGTGTCCAACATTCCGTCATAATATGAAAAATCATTCGAGCTTATAAAATCGATTCCTGCAGCCTTTTGGTTCTGCCAGTTCGTCTTTCTGATTTGAACGGCGGTTTCCTTAAGCTCATCCAAAGTAATTTTACCGGAAAAATATTTTTCGCTTGCAAATTTCAATTCACGGTTTTCACCGATACGGGGATATCCTATGACAGATGTTTTCATTTTCAGTACGCTCCTTTACCTACCAGATTAGTAGTTATTTTCAATATGGACATACTAGCAAAATCAGATGATATAATCAAAATCTTTATTTTTATGGCTTGATATAAGTTTTGGTTATGGCTATCCTATGTACATGACATTGCAGCAGCTAAAATATATTTTGAAGATTGTGGATTACCGTTCGATT
>JAFOTA010000142.1 GCA_017421145.1 Treponema sp. | reverse complement strand
GTGACGACCCTGATGAATCATCCCTTGACGAGCTTGCCGGCATGGTTTGGAAGGACAGTCCGCTCGGTCAGACAATCACAGGGACGGTCGAAGAGGTGGAATCAATCGGCATTGAAAAAATCAAAAGCTGGTATGAAAAATATTTTGTGCGCGGACAGCTTTCTGTATTCATCTGCGGAAATTTTAATCAGGACGATGCAAAGACTTTTCTTTCAAAACTTCCCGAGCACAGCACCACTGCAGAACATTCAGACTGCGGCTCCGTATGGAATGCAGGAAATTCTTTTGTTGAATCCAAGTTCGGGCAGCACCAGATTTATGTCGCCTATCCTTTGAAAAAGAAATTCACGGAAAAATCCTACTGGGCCATGACCGTTTTCAATGCCATGTGCGGTGACACGATGGGAAGCCGTCTGTTTGAAATCCTCCGTGAAAAAAACGGCTTGTGCTATTCTGCATGCACCTTTTATTCATGCTATGACGACAACGGGCTTTGGACATGCTCGGCATCATGCGAAAAAACAAAAGCCGGAAAAACGATTGACCTTATCCTCAGGGAAATTGATTCCATACTGGAAAAGGGATTTTCAGATTCCGAAATATCGGACGCGAAGGGACATCTCTCTGGTGAGGAAATCATGGGTGAGGTGGATATGGAATACGTGATGCGCCGCCTGCAAAAATCATATTCCATGGGACTTCCGCTTTATACCACCGACCAGATAATTTCATCTATACGAGCGGTGGAAAAAAATGATATTATGGAACTAGCGGAAAATATTCTGAAAAAAGATTCCAGGGCTGTTTTGGTCTATGGAAAAAAAATAGACAAAAAAGGATTGAGGAAAATATTGATATGAGTGGATCTGTAAAAATTAAATGCGTCGCGAAAGAGGGAGCCGTTCTTCCTGTATACAAAACTTCCGGTGCTGCGGGTGCTGACGTATGCGCACTTTTGGAAAATGAAGTGACCGTCGTTCCTGGACAGACCGTTATGGTTCCGACCGGACTTTTTTTTGAAATCCCTGAAGGATACGAAATCCAGGTGAGACCGAGGAGCGGGCTTGCATTTAAAAATTCCGTCACGGTAATCAACACGCCGGGAACGATTGACAGCGACTACCGAGGTGAGCTTAACGTGCTTTTGATCAACCACGGAAAAGAAAATTTTACCGTCAGTTCAGGCGACAGGATTGCGCAGATTGTCGTTGCTCCGGTCACAAGGGGAGAGTTCGTCGTATCTTCTTCACTTTCTGAAACCGAGCGCGGTTCCGGCGGATTCGGAAGCACAGGGGTAAAATCGGTCTGAAACCATGCCTACGAAAATCTTGCAGAAAATATTCCGAAAGCCTCAAAAGCAAGGCGCTGAAAAATCTCCGGGCGGATTTGTTTGCAGCGGAAAGCTCAAGCGCCATGTCCTTGTGAAATATATAGCCAAGGAACTTTTCATTTATTTTTTCGTGTGCTTTTTGTTTTTCTTCGCGATATTTTTTGTGAATCAGATTCTTCTTCTTGCAGAAACGATTTTAAAGCAGCGTGTTCCCGTTCCGACCGTCATTGAGCTTATAATTTATTGTCTCCCGGCAATTGTCGCACAGTCAGCTCCTTTTGCGACGCTCCTTGGTTTTCTCATGTGCCTGGGACGCATGGTGACCGATAATGAAATCCTTATATTGCGTGCAAGCGGAAAAAGATATTCCATAATATTGATTCCTGTTCTGGTCATGGGACTTTTGATTTCCGTTTTCAGCTTTGTGATGAACGACTATTTTCTTCCGCTCGGTACATTGCGGTACAACAAGATGAGGACGAAAATAATACAGTCAGATCCTGCCGTCCAGATTGAAGCCAATTCGATAAAGCGCATGTCAACGTCATCTCTTGTAATCGGTGATGCCGAAGGTTCCGATGTTGACGACCTTGTGATTTTCGACCGCTCCGGTTCCGATGGCGAAAGAATCATAATAGCCGGGAAAAGCAGCGTGGAAAAATCAACTACGCCGGGACTACTCATGGACATACTTCTCAATGATCCTGTCGTAATCCTTTTGAAAAAAAACGAAAAGCAGAATTACGACGTCATAACCGCCGACACCATGCAGCTCAACATGTTCGAGTCTTCGATAAACATCGGTTCCATTGTAAGTCCGCGTGAAATGACTTCCTACGACCTTGGAAAAGAAATAAAAAAATATATTGCCGAGGGTGTCATGTCTGACCGGCAGCTCAACAATTATAAAATTGAATATTACAAGAAATTTTCCATACCCTTCGGTGCCATTTTTTTTGCTGTGCTTGCGTTCCCGCTTGCATTGGTGTTCGGAAGAAAAAACGGCCTTACGTTGGGTTTTATTTTCGGAATCATAATATCCGTACTCTACTGGGCAATGACTATCCTTGGTCAGCTGTTCGGCATAAGGGGCGGATACAACGGTTTCTGGATGGTCTGGTTTCCGAATTTCGTAATCGGAATAGCAGGTGTTATATTGTATTTTAGATTGAAGAAAAAATGACGTTGATAAAATACATGCTGAAAAGATTCGCAGTGATTTTTTTCGGCTCGCTTTTCTTTTTCGTTTTGATTCTCTGTCTGACCGACCTTCTGATGAACCTGTGGAATTACATTTCAAAAAATGTTTCCATATTGGTCGTCGGGAAGATTCTTCTTTATTATATACCGAAGACGGTTTGGTATGCGGTTCCCATAGCCATGCTTTTTGCGACCGCCTACATGCTGAGCGACCTTTATGCGCGCAATGAGCTTTTAGCCGTCTTTGCATCGGGGGTTTCGCTTTTTAAATTCACCGTCCCTCTGCTTGTGATTGCATTTCTGATGAGTTTCGGGCTTTTCTTTTTTGAGGACAACGTGGTAGTCCAGACGTATGCGAAAAAAAATGAGCTTCAGAACGGGGTGCTGAACAAAACCCAGTCGCTGAACAGTGAGCAGATCGTCATCATGTCGGAAGAGGGGCGCATAATCTATAAGGCGCAGTATTATGACGATTCTTTCAAGCGTCTTTATGATTTGATCGTTATTTTCCGCGATGAAGAAAAAAAATTCGACCGCATGATAAGGGCCGAAAGCGCAGTGTGGGGCGAAGGAAAATGGGAGCTGAGCGGAGCCGATATGTTCATGTTCGAGGACGATGTTTTCGTAAAAAAGACCCCTGACGAAAAATACAGCGGTTTATTGACTGAAGTGCCCGAGACATTCCAGAACAACACGGTGAACGTCGAGGAAGTGAGCACAAAAGAAGCCAGGCAGTACATAGAGCATCTTGAAAATGCCGGTCTTCCGAGTGCGGAGGCAAAGTCGCAGCTCTACAAAAAATATGCTTTCCCGTTCGTCGTCTTCGTAGTTGTTTTCCTTGCAATCGGTCTGAGCGGAAAGGCAAGAAAAAACGTGCTCATCATAAGCCTTGCTCTGAGCATAGGTGCGGCCGTCATTTTTTACATAACTCAGATGATGACCATGCTGATGGCAAAATTCGAGGTCATTCCGCCTCTTGTCGGTGCATGGTTCCCGGTGATTTTTTTCGTCCTGCTGAGTCTTGTTCTCCTGCGTTTTTCAAGGACTTAGGGAACTGCTTGTAAAATCCTCTTTCGGATTATTAGGTGTTTCCTTAAGTGTTTTCCCAGATTATTTAGAGGCTGATTCACATGGCTTCAAGGTGGTTTTTTGATGGATTTGATTGGAAATTTTTTTGATGTGGAACATGAGTGCGCCGGAACAAAAGCTCGTACCGGAACTATGCATCTTCCCCATGGTGACGTTAAGACTCCGGTTTTCATGCCGGTCGGGACAAAAGGAACTGTAAAGGCTGTTTCAAAGGATGACCTTGAGGAAATAGGGTTTGAAATAATACTTGCGAATACATACCACATGTACCTGCGTCCTGGTGCCGATTTGGTTCAGGAGGCCGGCGGTCTTCACGGATTTACAAAATGGAATAGAAATTTCCTCACGGATTCAGGCGGATTCCAGGTCTTTTCGCTTTCATCGCTCAGAAAAATTCAGGATGACGGCGTTACCTTCAGAAGCGACATAGACGGATCAAAGCATTTTTTCACTCCCGAAAAAGTCGTGCAGATTCAGACGAAGCTCAACAGCGACATACAGATGCAGCTTGACGTATGCACAGGATTCGGAGTAGAAAGAAAAGAAGCCGAAAAAGCACTGGAGATTACGACAGCATGGACAAAAAGGGCTGCCGCCGAATGGAAGGTTCAGAAAGAAAACGGATACAAGGGAATCTTGTTTCCGATAATACAGGGAAATTTTTTCGATGATCTGCGCAAAAAGAGTGCGGAATTCGTAAGTTCGCTTGACATGCCCGGATTTGCCATAGGTGGTTTGAGCGTAGGGGAGCCGCCCGAAGTCTACAGGGAAAAGCTTGCTTATACCATGAATTTTGTGGACAGGAAAAAGCCTTGCTATGTCATGGGCATTGGAACCCCTGAATATATTTTTGATGCGGTTGACAACGGCGTGGACATGTTCGACTGCGTGCTTCCGACAAGGGTTGCCAGACACGGACTTTATTTTACCCGTCGCGGCATGCTTTCGATCAAGCAGAAACGTTTCGAGCATGATTTTTCCCCGGTCGATCCTGAGTGCGGATGCAAGGTGTGCAGGACTTATTCAAGGGCATATCTCCGCCATATTTTCAGGGAGCAGGAAATCCTTTCTTCAATGCTTGCAAGCTACCACAACCTCTATTTCCTGAACAAGATGCTTTTGGATATCCGCCGTTCAATAAATGAGGATAAATTTCCGATTTTTAAAGAAGAATTCATGAAACAATTCAAATCGAATGAGGTTTAAGTAATTGAAATCCGGGAGAAAAGGGCTTTTTATGCCTATATCCGGGTTTCAGGGGGAAAAATGAAGCGTTTTCTTTGTGTTTTTACGGTTTTCATGGCATCTGCACTGGTTTTTGCCAAGGCTCCTGCAGAACAGGCTGAATCTGATGCCGGTCAGGAGAGTTCCGTTTCTTCAAAATACGTAAAAAAGGAAAAGGTCTGGCCTAATTCCAAGAGACCTGCGGCCGCAACATCCGAGCAGATCGCTTCTTCAAAGGACAAGAATCCGCTGAACGCAACCGAATCATACGAGGAAGATACCAGGGAAATTTTCACTTACGGAATGACGGAAGAGATAGGAAATCTCCTTGATTCATTGACGAGCGAGGAGGACTACCGTTTTAAGGAAGAGGCGTATGACTTGTTCCAGGAAACGAAGAGCCAGAAAATCCGCGAGAAAATCCTTGCATATTTTGCCATGACCAAGGATCCGTGCCTTGAGGATTTTGCCGTCGAAACGCTGAACGACCCTTTTGAGCAGCGTCATGACACCGTAGTGGCATGCTTCAAATATGTTTCTGCCGTAAAGTCAAGCGATGCAATTGCAGCCGTAGTGGAGCTTCTTGAAAAGGATGACCTTGGCTATTTCAACGAAGCATTGGACTGCCTTGGAGAAATCGGCGGAGATGAGGAAGCGCTGTATCTTACTGAATATCTTTCAAAGGATGATCTGACCACGGCACAGCGTCAGTCGCTCATAAAGGTTCTCGGAAAAATCCATGCAGACGACACTTGGGACATACTTGCCGAAATCGCCCAGGATGAGGATGAAGATGTCTACGTGCGCTCCTACGCGGCTGAGGCAATCGGTTCAATGGGAAGAAAAGAGGCGGTTGATATTCTGGTCGATCTTTTTGAGGACGAAAATCCGAAGCTCCGTGAATATGTAGTGCGCGGTCTTTCAAATTTCACTGATCCGATCGTGCAGACGGTGATCAAGCAGGCTCTTAAGGATGACGTGTGGCGTGTCCGTATGGAAGCCATAAACGTAATCGAAAAGCACGGCATCACATCTCTTTCAAAAGACCTGATCTACCACTGCAAGCATAAAGAGGAGACCGTCGTAAAGGAGAAAATCTACAAGGTGCTCGCAAAGCTCAACACTGCAGAAGGAAACGAATATCTTGTCTCATTGATCACTGACAAAAAGACTGGTGACGGCATAAAGTCAAAGGTTGCCGCTGCTCTTCTTGAAAACAATACGGCCGGCGTTCAGGAAATCATAGAGCTTGCAAAGGAGACTCTCAAGAACGACAAGCAGAAAAACCTCCGCTATGCACTCGGAAAGGAATTCGCAAAATACAACAGGTCTGAATTCGGTGAAATCTGCTCGCTTTATCTTGCAAGCAAGGATGTAGCCACTCAGGGAACGGGACTTGACATGTATGCAAGGGGAAAGTATTCAAGCGCGACACAGGCCGTACAGGATCTTGCTTCACTTGCCGAAGAAACCCCGGACGGAAAAAAGCCTGCCAACAACGCAAATGCATTGAAGGCAAAGAAAATCCTGGGAAACTGATATAAGGTAAACAGGTCATCCGTGCCTTTGATCCGTTTTGGATGCGGTCATAAAGCTTTTTCAGCATACCGCCGGCACGGTGATTTTAATTTTCCTCATCTTCGTCTTCATCTTCATCTTCATCGAAGAACAGTGCCATCAGCTCCGAAAGGATTTCATATTCTTTAAGGTCTTCTTCCTGCTGTTTTCCTCCGCTTGCAATCACGAAATTGTCGTACCATCCTTCAAGATAGTCATATACAGCGCCGATCGTTTCTTCGTCTTTTTCCGCAAGGTCAGCGATGGAGCCTATGCTTTCTATTATGCCGGAAAGCTCTTCAATTTCATAACCGTATCCTTCGCGGATTTCGTCATAGATTTCACCGGGTTCGTCCTTTATGTACTCCAGGCATCCCTTCATGTCAGAAAGGATTTTTTCAAGAGTCTGCATGAAAAACAAGTCCATTTCTTTTTCAGTCATCTTAATCTCCTGAAGCTGGTTCCTTAGTACAATGAATTTACCATGCGGTATATCATGTTGATCTTTTCTTTTTCTGCAGGTCCAAGCTCCGCATCCTTGGTGTCGTCGATCAGTTTTTCGAGCGAAGAAAGGCTTTCGTTCTGTGCGGTTGAGAATCCCCTTGAAACCTTGAACCAGTATGTTCCGCATCCGTCAGTAAAAAGACAGATGAAGCCGAATTCCTTGGACGATCTTTTTGCCGTGGTTATTCTCATTATTGCGCCAAGGTTTGAAATAAGGCTTTCGAGGTTTTCTTTTCCGCATGTCTCATCTTTTATGTACAGGTTCATGTTCCTTGCCCACTGTTTTTCTGTAAGCGGTTCAAGGTTCAGGTTCTTTACCACGCTGAAGATGAGGCTCAGTTTTTCGTTTATCAGAAGGGGATTGTTTCCCCTTACCATGACCGTTGCATGGACATTTTCAAGCTCGTGCGGAAGATTTTCTTCTGCTGCAGCCGCTTTTTTGAGTTTTTCCAAAGGCAGTACGATGGTTTTCTTTCCCTTGACCTTTTCGTATTCGAATTTTTGCCCTCCGAAATAGATTGCATTTTCGCTGACATGCTTTTCTTTTCCGCTTTTTTCGCCTTCTTCTTTTTTGTTTTTGCCGCCTTTTCTGCTGAGTGACGAAAGCTGTCCTTCAAGCCCCGGGTAGATTTTGTCGAGCAGATTTTTTGTAAGCGGAGAAACGCTCATTGCAAACATGCGGCTTGTCTTTACTATTTCCCCTGCGACGATGTAGAGCGGATTCATCCTGAACATGGAAGATCCCGGATGTATCGTGATGTGCTCTGCGGTCAGCGTTCTGTATGTCTCACGTCCTTCCCTCATGCAGACGAACTGGATCATTCCCGAAGCAATGCAGCAGAGATAGTCGTCTATGCTTCCGCCGCTCGTTATAGGCATCTGGAGCCTTGAAGAAACTATGTCTTCCAGCTGTAGCTTTACGTTAAGTATTTCTGCCATGACCTTTTCGTCCAGATAAGACCGCTTGCAGAATTTTTCCTTGTTCGGTGCGTCCATGTATTTTCTGAAAAGATTTATGTATGAAACGAAATCTCCCTGGATGTCCCTGAAAGAGTGGTGTGCCTGCCTTGCATCTGTTTCTTCTCCGACCGGAAGCACGAAAGGTGACTGCGCGCTCAAAAATGAAGATGCGATGATCACTTCTTCAAGCACGGAAGGATAGTAGAGTATGCTTTCGACTATTATTCTGCTCACCCTTGGTTCAAGCGGAAATTCAACCATAAGGCGTCCGGTTTTGCTCAAAGTTCCGTCGCTTTCAAGTGCCTTGAGCATGTTGAGCGTGTTTACTGCTCCTACAAGTCCTTCGTGACCAGGCGGAGAAATGAAATTGAATTTCTCAAAGTCGGTTATTCCAAGCTCGGCCATCCTTAGGACCACTTCGCTCAAATCCGTGCGGTAGATTTCTTCTGTTGTGAACTCTTCGCGGGTCTCAAAATCTTCACGTGGATAAAGCCTGTAGCATGTTCCAGGGCATGTACGTCCGGCTCTTCCCCTGCGCTGGCTGCAAGAGGCTTTGCTTATCCTGCTTTCAATAAGGCTTGATGTGAATGTCCGCGGGCTGTAGAAATTGAGCTTTGCAAGGCCTGAATCTATTACCGTCGTGATTCCGTTTATAGTGAC
This sequence comes from Treponema sp., assembly GCA_017421145.1. The sequence goes on along the minus strand of JAFOTA010000142.1, from coordinate 3,485 downwards.
AGACGTTTCGGCTATGTTCGTACTCAATACGACTTTCTTTTTACCGAACGGTGGGTTTGAGAAAACTTTTTCCTGCTCTTCTTTTGGAAGCCTGCCGTAAAGCGGTATCACGTGGATTTTGTTCCTGAAGCTTGATGTCTGTAGCCTGAGCATTGCATCCTTGATTATTTTTTCGCCCGGAAGGAATACGAGTATGTCGCCGTTTTCCCTGTTGTCCAAAACCCTGTCGATTATGCTTTCGATTTTTGAAAGAAGAGCATCCACTGCATTTTCGCTTGAAGTGCTTGCTTCGACCAACGGGGGATCATAAATCATCGTGACTGGATAGACCTGCGTTTCTATTGTTACGATAGGGCAGTCATCGAAATATTTACTGAAAGCTTCCGCATTCATTGTAGCCGAGCTGACTATGACCTTGAAATCCTTGCGTTCGGAAAGTATGCGTTTTAAAAGTCCCAGCACAAAATCAATGTTTAGGCTTCTTTCATGAGCTTCGTCAACCATGATCACGGAATACTTGCTCATCCATGGATCAAGCTTCATTTCCTGAAGGAGAATTCCGTCGGTCATTATCTTGATTTTTGTTGTTGAGTCGGTCTTGTCCTCAAAGCGGAATTTGTATCCTACAAGCCCCGGATATTTTGTTCCGAGCTGCTTTGATATGAATTCGCTCACGCTGAGTGCCGCAATCCTTCGTGGCTGAGTCACCGCGATGATTCCGTTTTCCGAATAGCCGGCTTCATGAAGAATGACCGGGAGCTGAGTTGTCTTTCCGCTTCCTGTCGGGCTTTGCACCACTATCACCTGATTTTTTTCAAGCGCTTCCAAAATCCTCTGTTTCTGCGCATATACAGGCAGGTTCTTATAATCTATTGCCATTGTACTTTCCCTGAAATCTTTTTCATAAATGTTTTCCTCTCTCTGAAAAAATCAGCCTGAGCCGGGTCTTCGGTTTCAAGCCGCTTTATGAAATCATCATCCAACTTTCTGATTACATAATGGTTGTCTTTCGTTCTATATGTCGTGAGGAGAACAGGGTTGATTTCATCTATGACAATCCCGTTGTCCTCCGTTTTTTCAAACCTTATCTGGGTCATGAATCCTTCGCCTGTGTTCCGCCTGGTTTCATGCTTGCTTATGAAGTTGCCCATCGAATAAAAAACGATTTTTCTCGGAACGTTCTGTGTGTCTGGAAAAAGCTCCCAATCTTTCGCCACGTGAGGATGGTTAACCCAGATTATGTCGGCTCCGTTTTCCAAAAGCCTCCCATACCAAGCCTTCTGCCTTGACGAAAGGTCGAAGATATATTCAGGCTCGCTGCAGTGTATGCTGATTACGAAAAGGTCACAGGGGTTTTCACTGCGGAGCTTCTTTATCTTTGACACAAAATCATTCCGTGCGGAAACTGACGGCGGCACATAATCTATCATGCTGCTGGAGTTCTGCGAATTCAATATTTCTGTCACGGCAACGAAAAGAATCGTCCATCCGTCTTTTTCCAGAACCTGATATGTGAGCGGTCCGTTCTTTTTTTCCTTTAGCCCTGCGTGATAGATCCTTCTGTCGCTGTCCTTCGATTCATACGCTTTTTTTTCAAAATATGCGCGCGTTGAATTGATTCCAGTAAGCCCCTGATCGTTCGTGTGGTTGTTCGTCAGGCTGAAGACATTGAATCCTGCATCTATCGCCGCATCAGCATACTCATGGTGTATGTTGAAACCCGGATATCCTGAGTAGGGCCTTGTATCGCACAAAGGGGTCTCCAGGTTTACGAAAGAAAATGCGCTCTCTTTCACATAGCCGGAAATCTCTTCGTATATTCTTTCAAATTCTCCGTTCTGCCAGAGTGCCGGATGAGCCATGAGGTCACCTGCAAAAGTCAGGAGAATCGTGTCCTTTTCCTCGAATGCCGTTTCCGAAGTTACGATTTTTGAGCCGTCCTGAAAGATGTCCGGAACCTGCTCTTCAACCGCATCCTGCTCCACGGGGATTTCTTCAGCAACCTGAACCGGAAGAACGTTCCCTGAGGGTGTGAGCTTGACCGTCTGGCATGAAATCAAGGAAAAGAACAGCATGGGGCAGAAAAAATGCAAGGATGATTTTTTTAAAATTCGTGCTGCCTGCATTTCCGCCCCTTTAAAATCAAGCTTTCTTTCCGGCCTGAACCAGAGTGATTGCGCTTGTAACGACGATTTCATCGCTTGTGCATCCGCGGCTCAAATCAGAAATAGGCTTTGCGAATCCCTGAAGGATCGGTCCATATGCATCCGCTCCTGCAAAACGCTGGACAAGCTTGTAACCGATGTTTCCTGCTTCAAGGCTTGGGAAAACAAGAGTGTTGACTTTTCCAGTAATCGGTGAGCCAGGTGCTTTTTTTGCAGTGACTTCCGGTATGAGTGATGCGTCTGCCTGAAGTTCTCCGTCAAGAAGAAGGTCCGGTGCCCTTTCATGTGCGAGCCTTACTGCTTCCTGAACTTTGATCACGTCATCAAGCTTTCCGCCTGAGCCTTTTGATGAGAATGAGAGCATTGACACCGCCGGTTCTGCACCAAGAAGATCCCTGCATGATTTTGCAGAGTCAATCGCGATATCTGCGAGCTGTTCTGACGTAGGTGCCGGGTTTACTGCACAGTCCGCGAAAATAAGGTAGCCGTCCTTTCCCCATTTCTTGTCGTGAGTGTCCATGACAAAGCATGAAGATGCAGTGCTTGTCCCGGGTGCCGTCTTGATGATTTTGAGTCCTGCCCTGAGAAGATCTGCCGTTGCTGAAAGTGCGCCTGAAACCATTGCGTCTGCTTTTCCGAGGCGTACCATCATTGCACCGAAGCTGAGCGGATCCTTGAGGATGTATTCCCTTGCGCTTTCCGGGGTGACTTCCGGCTGACCGGTCTTTTTGTTGATCTTGTCTTTTCTAAGCTCGTAATATTCTTTTCCGAAGTCATCAAGCCATTCTGATTCAGCAGGATTGACGATTTCGATGCCTTCAAGAGAAACTCCCTTTGCAGAGGCAACTTTTTCCACCTCCGACTTGATTCCCAAAAGCGTGACAGATTTTGCAAGCTTTTCTTCAACGATTTTTGCCGCCGCAACAACTGTGCGCTCTTCAGTTCCTTCCGGGAGTACCAGAGAGTTCTGATATTCCCTTGCCTTGTTTTTCATTTCCTCAACAAAATTCATTTTAACCTCACTTTTCAGGATCGGACCGCGCTTACGGTGGAGTTCCTGATTTCTTCTATTATATCACGTTTTGCTTTGTTGTACAAGGGTTATTAAATGACATGTAGAAGGCAAGTGCAAATCTAAAACAAACTTGGAAAACGTAAATCTAAACGAGGAAACGCTTTCATTTGCGGTGAGAACCGCGCCAATCAGTCATGGGTGTGCGGTATAAGGTATTGCACTCACTTCGTTCGGCCCGCACAAATGCCTGCTTGTCGCGAACCTCCCCTCCATTACAGCGTTTCCTCAATCAACATTATGTTTTC